>JAFAFN010000053.1 GCA_023423475.1 Actinomycetes bacterium
CGATGTGCAGGGCCAGGACGTGCTGCTGTTCATCGACAACATCTTCCGCTTCACCCAGGCCGGTTCCGAGGTGTCGACCCTGCTGGGTCGCATGCCGGCGGCCGTGGGCTACCAGCCGACGCTCGCAGATGAGATGGGCGAGCTGCAGGAGCGCATCACCTCGACCGGCGGTCGTTCGATCACCTCGCTGCAGGCCGTGTACGTGCCGGCGGACGACTACACCGACCCGGCGCCGTTCACCGCCTTCACCCACTTCGACGGCACCACCGAGCTGAGCCGTGACATCGCGGCGCTGGGCATCTACCCGGCGGTGGACCCGCTGGCGTCCAGCTCGACCATCCTCACCCCCGAGGTCGTCGGCGAGCGTCACTACGCGGTGGCCCGTCGTGTGCAGGAGATGCTGCAGCGCTACAAGGAGCTGCAGGACATCATCGCCATCCTCGGCATCGACGAGCTGTCCGAAGAGGACCGGATCACCGTCGACCGGGCCCGCAAGATCCAGAAGTTCCTGGCCCAGCCGATGTTCGTCGCCGAGGTGTTCACCGGCCTGCCCGGTATCTTCACCCCGGTCGAGGACACCGTCGAGTCCTTCGAGGCCCTCATCAACGGCGACCTCGACCACCTGCCCGAGCAGGCGTTCTTCAACGTCGGCGGCGCAGAGGACGCCATCCGCAAGGCCGCCGAGCTCGAGAAGTCGGTCTGATGTCCCTGGTCGTCGAACTCGTCTCCCCGGAGCGGGTCGCGTACACCGGCGAGGCCAAGATGGTCATCTGTCGGACGACGACCGGCGACATCGCCTTCCTGCCCGGCCACGTCCCCTTCATCGGCGTGCTCGCCACCCATCCGGTGCGCGTGCTGCTCGACGAGGGCGGCGAGCAGGTCATCGCCGTGCACCAGGGCTTCGTCGAGGTCTCGCCGCCCGAGGGCGACGTCACCCGTGTGACGATCCTCTCCGACGTGTGCGAGCTCGCCGACACCATCGACGTCGAGCGTGCCCAGCGTGCCAAGGAACGTGCAGAGAGCGAGCTCTCGATGGACCCCGAGGACTTCGAGGCCGCCGCGGCGCTCGTGCGTGCCTCGGTGCGTCTCTCCGTCGCCGCCGCCTGAGCACCGGCTGCCTGGCAGCACCACGAACCACACGGTGCGCCGTCCCTCGGGGCGGCGCACCGTCGCGTCCGGGCTAGCGTCCTGCGGTGGCCCGCCGTCGAGTCGCCGTGGCGCTCATCCCACCTCCAGCGCTCGCCCGTGCGGTGCAGACGTTGCGGTCGGTGCTCGACGACCCGCGACTCGACGACCTGCCGCCGCACCTGACGCTGGTCCCTCCCGTCAACGTGTCGGCCGTCGCGTTCGACGACGGCCTCACCCTGCTCCGCTCGGTGGCGGCGTCGACCACGCCGTTCGCACTCGACGTCGGTCCTGCGGGGACCTTCGCCCCGGCGACACCGACGCTCCACCTCGAGCTCGGAGGGGAACTCGAGCCGCTGTTCGAACTGCGGCGCCGGTTGCGGACCGGCCCGTTCGGCCGACCCGACGAGTGGCCGTTCCACCCGCACATCACGCTGCGTGAGGAGCTCCAGGACCCCGCACGTTCCGGGACGGTCGAGGCGATGGCGGGCGGGCTGGGGTCGTGGTCGGTCGACCGCGTGCACCTGCTCGAGCAGCAGCGCGACGACGAGGGACGGCGTCGGTGGGTACCCGTGGTCGAGGAGCCCTTCGGTCCTGCGGTGGTGGTCGGACGGGGCGGCATCGAGCTCGAGCTGCGCGCCACCCGCATCGTGCCGTGCGGTCTCGAGGAGTGGTGCGCGGAGGTGTCGCTGGGCGACACGAGCGCCGTCGATGGCCGTGACGCGCTGGTGGTGAGCGCGTCGTCGCGCGGCGGGACCGCGGCGGCGCCTCCGCTGGGCGTGGCCGGGGGAGAGCTCCTCCGCTCGTCGGATGGGGGCGTCGCGGTGCTGCACTCGGTCGCGGTCGATGCCTCGTCGCGTCGGCTCGGCATCGGGCGGCAGCTGCTCCGGCAGTGGTGCCACCTCGCCGAGGTCGGCGGCGCGGCGGTCGCGGTCCACGATCGTCGTGCGGCGACCCCCGACGACGACGGGTCGCTCGCGGCGCTGCTCGGTTCCGAGGGGTTCGTTCAGGTGGGTACGGCCCACGTCCGTCAGCTCCGCACGGGCTAGCTTCGCCCGATGTCCGGTCGTCCTGGTCCCGCGTTCGCCTCGAAGTGGTCGACCGCCGTGGTGACCGGAGCGTCGAGTGGGATCGGCGAGCAGTTCTGCCGGATCCTTGCCGCTGCCGGCGTCGACCTGGTCGTGGTGGCGAGGGACCGTGCTCGACTCCGTGCACTGGCCGACGAGCTCGTGGCAGCGCACGGCATCGCGGTCGAGGTGATCCCGGCGGACCTCAGTGCACCGGTGGCTCGGGCCGCATTGGAACGACGTCTGAGCGACGGTGACGCCGCACCGATCGACCTGCTGGTGAACAACGCGGGGTTCGGCACGGGCGGTCGCCTCGATGAGCTGTCGGTGGCCAGGGAGGACCAGCTGATCCAGCTGAACGTCGTCGCCCTGACGCGATTGACGTCGATCGCAGCGTCCCAGATGGTCGCCCGCGGGTCCGGCAACATCGTCAACGTGTCGTCGGTCGCCGGGCTGCAGCCGACGCCGGGCTCGGCGACCTACGGCGCGACCAAGGCGTACGTCTCGTCGTTCTCCTCGGCGGTCGCCGCCGAGCTGAAGGGGACCGGCGTCGTCGTGACCGACGTCATCGTGGGCTTCACCCGCACGGCGTTCCATGACCGCCCAGAGGTGCGAGCCCCGGAGCGTCTCCCGGATGCGGCCTGGCTCGACGCCGACCGGGTGGCCGGCGACGCGCTGGCTGATGCGTTCGCCGGTCGCTCCCGTTCGGTGCCGGGTTCGAACTATCGAGCCCTGCTCGCCGCCCGGTCGGTGCTGCCCTCCGGGGC
>JAFAFN010000565.1 GCA_023423475.1 Actinomycetes bacterium
GATCGAGCTCGGACACACCCGAGATGCCCTCGATCTTGTCCTCGGCGATCTCCTCGAACGCGATCGACAACGGCTTGCGCGCCGTCGACGCGACCTGCGGCGGCACGACGTGGCCGAGACCGTCGCCGAGCTGGCCGTAGTAGCTGTTGATCTGACGAGCGCGCTTCGAGGCGAGCGTCACCAACGAGAACTTGGAATCGCACCGGTCGAGCAGCTCCTCGACGGGCGGGTCCATCATCGTGTCGAGACGTTCTGCCATGTTGGCTGCACTCGGGGTGGGTCTTCGTGGGGGTGGGACGTGGTCGGTCCCTTGACGGACCGACCCGCGAGGTTAGCAGTCGGAGGCGCTCCGACGTGAACGATGGTCCTCGATGAGCGCCCGGACCTCGTCGGTGGCCCGGTCGAGGTCGTCGTTCACCACGGGCACGACGTCGAGCTCGTGGGACAGCGCGACCTCTTCGTCGGCCTTCTGCAGGCGTTGGCGGATCCGGTCCTCGGCGTCGCCGCGGCCTCGCAGGCGTGCCTCCTGGACCGAACGGTCGGGTGCGTCCACGAAGATCAGCAGCGCCTCCGGGTAGAGCTCGGAGATCGCCTTGGCGCCGTGCACGTCGATCTCGAAGAGCACGTCACGGTCGAGCGGCGGCTCGGGCAGCGGGCTGCCCTGGAGGTAGTCGAGGAACTCGACCCACTCGAGGAAACCGCCGTCGTCGACACGACGGACGAACTCGTCCCGGGTGGCGAAGTGGTACGCGTCGGGTGACTCGCCCGGCCGGCGATCCCTGGTCGTCCAGGACCTGCTGAGCCACAGACGATCGTCGAGGTCGAGCAGACGGGTGACGATCGTCCCCTTGCCGACTCCCCCGGGCCCGGAGATCACCACGATCGAACAGCCCTCGGGCAGCTCCGGGACCACACGCCCCGTCGAGGCGGTCACGAGGCCGCGCCGGAAGGGTGGCCGAAGTCGCGGACGAGGACGCCGGCGAGCTCGTCGTCGATGCTCGCCAACGGGGTGGCGTGCTCGACACCCATCGAGTCGAGCGCGCGCCGGGTCGACACCTTGCGGGCGCCCGGCACGGATTCGAGCACCCACAGGACCCGGACGGTGCCGAGCGCCGGGTCGTCCCGCCGGGCGTCGAGCACGCCGGCGAGGTCGACGGAGCCGTCCTGCAGGTCGTCGCGCACCGCCAGGCGCCGTCGGCGGACCTCGTCGGCCCAGTCGAGCGCCTGCTGGCGCGCCGTCGAGGTCGTCACCGCCGTCACACCGCCGCGGCGATCGCAGCGGCAGCAGCAGCCGGGTCGTCAGCCTTCGTGACGGCCCGACCGATGACGAGCAGATCGGCGCCGTTCGCGACGGCCTCCTGCGGGCTCGCCGCACGGGCCTGATCGTGACGTGCCCCGCCGCTCAGGCGGATGCCGGGCACGACCCGCTTGAGGCGCGGGGCGAGCTCTCGGGCCGTCTGCAGGTCCTCGGCCGCGAGCACCAGACCACCGCAGCCCCCCTCGAGGGCGAGACGGACACGGTTGGGCACGATGTGCGGCGGCGCGGTGTCGTCGCTGGTGAGCACGGTGACCGCCAGGGCGGTCGGCACCGGGAGACCGGCACGGGCGGCGCCGTCGTCGAGCCCTTCGACCCCGGCGCGCAGCATGTCGACACCGCCGAGCGCGTGCAGCGTGAGGTACTCGACGCCGAGCGAGCCGAGCACCGTGGTCGAACGGTTGACCGTGGTGGGGATGTCGAACAGCTTGAGGTCGAGGAACACCTGGTACCCGAGGTCGCGCAACGCGGCGATCGCGTCGGGACCGGCCGAGCTGAACAGCTCGAGGCCGACCTTCGCCACGCCGAACCACGGGCGCAGCATCGCAGCGTAGCGGTGCGCCTCGACCAGGTCGTCCACGTCGAGCGCCAGCGCCAAACGGCGTCGGACGTCCTCGCTCACCGCTCCGTCGGCACCTGCGGTGGTGTCGATCTCAGACATGCCCTCAACTCCCATGCTCTCTTGGCTGCGTCCCTGTGCTCCGAGCACTCAACCGGCCACAGCGCCGGTCAACTCGGCGACACGCCCGACTCCCTGACGAGCGCACCATGTTTCCAGACCTTCGAGCAACCTGATCGCCGATCGGGGGTCCGCGAACGTCGCGGTCCCGATCTGCACGGCGGACGCGCCGACCAGCAGCAGCTCGACGGCGTCCTCGACGGTCGACACGCCACCAGCCCCCACGATCGGCAGGTCGGGCAGCGCGACGTGAACATCGTGGACGGCGCGGACGGCCACCGGGTGGATGGCCGGGCCGGACAGGCCCCCCTTGCCTGCGCCGAGGATCGGACGGCGCGCGACGACGTCGACCGCCATGCCCATCAACGTGTTGATCAACGTGACCGCGTCCGCTCCCGCCTCGGCGGCGGCGGTCGCGACCTCGACCAGCCGGTCGGTGTTCGCGCTGAGCTTGGCCCACCGTGGCAGCTCGAGCCCGGCGGTCGCCTCGAGCACCGCGGTGGTCGCATCCGGGTCGTGAGCGAACAGGTGCGCGCCGCCGTCCAGGTTCGGACACGACAGGTTGACCTCGACCGCGACCAGACCGTCCGGGGCCTCCGCGAGGGCCTCGGCCGCACGTGCGTAGTCGTCGACCGTTCGACCCCAGATGCTGGCGACGACGGTGGCCCCGGTGGCGAGCAGCGGCGGCAGCTCCTCGCCGCGCCACGCCGACACCCCGGGGCCCTGCAGCCCCACGCTGTTGAGCATGCCGCCCGCGGTCTGGTGGACCCGAGGCGCGGGATTGCCCGGCCACGGATCCGCCGAGAGGGACTTCACCACGACCGCCCCGAGTCGGGAGAGGTCGAAGAACCGACCGAGCTCGTCGCCGTGACCGGCGGTGCCCGACGCGGTCATCAACGGAGCGTCGAGCACCAGGTCACCGACCCGGACCGACATGTCCACCGACCGCCGACGGGAGAACCGCATCAGGCGCGCACACCCTGGTGGTAGGCCTGCAGGCTCCGCACGCCCAGCGCCGTCCGGTTCCACTCACCCACGCCGTTCGCCGCGGCGAGCGCAGCGGCGGCGGTCGTCAGGAGCGGCACCTGCGCCGAGGCAGCGGCCCGACGGAGATGTGCACCGTCGGCTCGTGGACCACGACCACGGGGGCTGTTCACCACGAGGTCGATCCCGCCGGCAGAGATCAGCTCGACGCCGTCGACCTCTCCCTCGAGCGGGCCGCCCGCGTCGGCGCCCGCCTGGGTGAGCTTCGCGACGACCTGGCCGACCTCGATCCCCTCGGCGCGCAGGTGCGCCGCGGTCCCGGAGGTCGCGACGATCGAGAAGCCGAGCTCGGCGAAGCGCCGTGCGGCCATCGTGCCGACCGCCTTGTCGCGGTCCGCGAGCGAGATGAACACCGTGCCCGAGGTGGGCATCCGGTCACCCGCGGCGAGCTGGGACTTGGCGAACGCCATGCCGAACGAGGTGTCGATGCCCATCACCTCGCCGGTGGAGCGCATCTCGGG
>JAFAFN010000160.1 GCA_023423475.1 Actinomycetes bacterium
CATCAGCACTGAACGACGGTGGGCAGGCACGATCGGTGCCTGCCCACCGCCGCGTTCGGGGGCGGTGTCGCGGCGTCGAGCCGGCCATCTTCAAGGCCGCTGCGCAGCTGCCGACATTTGTTCCATGACCCCACGCGCACGACCACCCGGCTCCGCGCGCCCGGACCGATGGTTGTTGGTCGCCACATGGGTCTGCTGGGGAGCGTTCTTCGTCGCCGTCGTGCTGCGCCAGGTCTTCGACATCGAGCTCGGCGACATGTTGACCAACGTCGTGCTCTACGCAGGTGTCCCGCTGCTCGCCGGTGTCGCGGTGGTCGTGCACTCCCTGCGTTCCGACCGGAACTCGAACCGCGTGATCGTCGGTGTGGCGCTGCTGTTCTTCGCCGGCGGCGGACTCATCGACTCGCTCGTGGACTACCCGTCCGGTCAGATCCCGTTCCCGAGTGCGGCCGACGCCTTCTACTGGGCCTTCTACATCCTGCTGATCGTGACGGTCGCCCGGGTCATCAGCGCGGCGAGCCGCCGCAACGGCACCGGCGACTGGCTCGACGCGATGATCGCGGTCGCAGGTTGCTGCAGCGTGGCCTTGTTCGTCTCGAACCTGATCACGCCGGCGTCCACCGATGCCGCCGACACGATCGTGATCACGCTCTACCCGGCGCTCGACGCCGCGCTGCTCGCCCTGGCCTTGAGTGCGTTCGTGCTCGACGGCATGCGCTTCAACCAGCTCACCAAGTGGTTCCTGGCCGCCGTCCTCGCGCTGCTCGCTGCCGACATCACCCTCGCGCTGCAGACCTCGACGGGGTACGTCGAGGGCGGGTACGTCGATGTCGTCTGGCTGTTCGCCATGGCTGCACTCGCCACCTCGTCGTTCGGCACGGTCGGCGAGACGAAGCCCGACGAGTACGCCGGGACCC
The DNA here is from genome assembly GCA_023423475.1 of Actinomycetes bacterium. Lineage (GTDB taxonomy): Bacteria > Actinomycetota > Acidimicrobiia > Acidimicrobiales > Microtrichaceae > JAFAFN01. The sequence goes on from JAFAFN010000160.1 coordinate 918, forward strand.
GACTCGCGCTGCCCGGAGTCGCCGCGGTGCTCGCCGCGGGTGTCCTGGTGTGGGACCACTTCCGCCCGACGAGCGATGTTGCGGTCAGCCTCGCTGCGGTCACGCTCGTCTTCATCGCCGTGCGCACCACGTCGTCGACCCGACAGCTGCGGGACCTGTGGCGGACCCAGCACGAAGCGCGCTCGGATCCGCTCACCGGTCTGCCGAACCGTCGGGCGCTCGGCGAGTCGCTCGGCCGGTTCGTCGAATCGGACCTGCCGTTCACCTGCCTCGTCGCGGACCTCAACGGCTTCAAGGAGGTCAACGACACCCTCGGCCACGCGGCGGGCGACGCAGTGCTCAAGGTGGTGAGCCGCCGGCTCGACAGCATCAACGGGTTCCCGGCGCCGTTCCGGACCGGTGGCGACGAGTTCATGTTCCTCTTCGCGGGCGACCCCACACACGCCGAGGAACTGGTCGACTCGATCCATCGGTCGATGACCCCGCCGATCCTGCTCGACGGGATCGATGCGTCGGTCTCGGCGAGCCTCGGCTACGCCTGCTGGCCCTCGGACTCCCGCGACGTGGACGAGCTGCTCTCGATGGGCGACTCGGCGATGTACCAGGCGAAGCACACCGGTCGACGCGTCGTCGCACACGCCGACATGGCCGAGATCACACCGGGCTCACCACGCTTCGAGATCCTGCAGGTCCTGCGTGCACAGATCGAACGTGCCGAGGTCCACCTCGACTACCAGCCGCAGGTCGATCTGGCGACCACCCGATTGGTCGGCATCGAGGCGCTCGCCCGGTTGCGGTCGTCGGACCTGCCGCCCACCGGACCCGACGTCTTCATCCCGATCCTCGAGTCCGCCGGACTCATCGTCGAGTTCACCCGGCTGGTGATCGAACAGGCCGTGACCGACACGCTGTGGCTCCAGGGTCGGGCGCTCACACCCCAGATCAGCGTCAACCTGCCGATCAGCTGCCTCCACTCGGCGGACTTCATCGAGTGGTTCGAGCCGTTCCTGCGCGACGTGGCCGTCGGGCTGAGCGAGCCGCTGATGCTCGAGCTCACCGAGGAGGCGATGATGTACGAGGTGCCCGAGGCGCTCGACACGCTGAACCGGTTGCGCGAGCTCGGCTGCCGGGTCGCGATGGACGACTTCGGCAAGGGCTACTCGAGCATCTCGCGATTGCGCTCGTTGCCCTTCGACGTGTTGAAGATCGACAAGGGCGTGCTCGACGGCGACCCCGGGGAGCCCGAGACGTCGGCGGTCGTGCGAGCCGTTGCCTCGTTGGGCAGTGCGATCGGGGTCACCACCTTGGCCGAGGGCGTCGAGACCGCCGAGCAGGCGGACCTCCTGCGCGACGCGGGCATCTGGAAGGCGCAGGGCTACCACTTCGGTCGCCCCATGGCGATCAACCGGGTGCCGGCCTGGGAGCGTCAGGAGCTGGCGGCGATCCGTGCGGCGATCGAGGAACAGCCCGGGCCCGAGCCGCTCAGCTCCGAGGAGCTCCACCGCTAGCCGCTCGGGCCTCGGACACGAACCGGCGGATCAGCTCCGGGTCCTTCACACCGGAAGCGCACTCGACCCCGGAAGCGACGTCGACACCCCATCGGCGGACCAGACCGATCGCTTCGGCGACGTTGTCGGGTCGGAGTCCTCCGGCCAGGAGCACACGGTGCCGATCGACCAGGTCGCCGACAGCGGTCCACTCGAACGGCGCGCCACTGCCCGGCTCGGCGGCATCGAGCATGACGATGTCGACCGACTCGTGTTCGAACGCGGGCAGATCAGCGCCGTCGACCTGCACCGCGGTGATCGTCGTCGCCACGCGTGCAGCGACGGTCTCGAGCGACCCAGTCGAGTTGCCGTGCAGCTGCGCGGCGTCGAGGCCGAGCCCGTCGACGACCGCCAGGATCTCGTCGACCGCGTGACCCTGGAAGACACCGACCGACATCACCCGGTCCGGCACCACGTCGAGGATCGAACGGTGTCGAGGTCGACGTGACGTGACGAGGTCGGCACGAAGTTGAGACCGATCGCGTCGACCCCTGCCTCGGCAGCGGCGACCGCGTCACCCGGCCGAGTGATCCCGCAGATCTTCACGAACACCGGACTCACCACCCCGGCCTCGATCCGGGTGGGAACCACACACGCTCGGTCCCGAGTGGGCCCCGGACGTCGAGCGGATCGAGGAGCGAGATCACCCCGAGCAGCTCGTCCGCCGTGAGCCCGACATCGAGCTGCCGTCCGGAATGACCGCAACCCCGTTCTCCGCACCCGCACATCGGGATGCTTGCGAGCGAGGCCGGTCGGCCTTCGCGGTCGATGACCACCGCCATGCCGACCCCCTTGTCGGCGGGCCGCGTCCAGAGCTTCACCTGAGCCATGACGGTCGACGGTTCCCGCGAGGTGAGCGTCAGGTCAGCCTGACTGCGCAGCCGAACCGTCGCGACCCACCCGTCGCCGGTCGGAGTGACGGATCTGGCGACCAACGCCCGACCACCGACGTCGATCGTGCGGCCCTTGCCCTCCCAGGTGATCATCGGGCCGACGGTATCGAGATCCCGTCAGGGGCCCCAGCGAGTTGCAGCTACACGGCCAGAGCGCTCGGTACCGTTGTCGACATGAGCAGCGCAGCCACATCGAAGTGGTCCTGGAAGTCCGACCGATCGATCCTGAGCATCGGGAGTCGCAGCTCGATCCTGTCGATCGGATCGGTGGGGAGCATCCTGTCGATCGGGTCGATCGGCTCCATTGCATCGATCGGGTCGATCGGTTCCGCCGCGAGTGCTCTGTCGATCCTGTCTGCGGCGTCGTTCCGCTCGATCATGTCGGCCGCGGCCCGCCGAGCCGTCATGGCTGCGGGTGCGTCCTGCGGCGATCAGTCCGTCCGGTCGTAGCGATAGATCTGACCGAATTCGTGGGTGAGGACCCCGAGTCCGGTGACCCGTCGCAGTAGGCGACGCCGTACTGGCTGAAGAGCATCATCTCCTGGGTGACCATCACCGCGCAGTCGCCGTCCACGAAGGTGGCGACGAACCGGTAGCTGCCCGCACCGGTCGGTGCCTCACCCGCGAGCACTTGCGATCCGGCCGCGATGATCTCGTCCTCGGCGAGTCGCAGACGCATCGTCGCCGGCACCCCGATGGCACCGATGACGGTCGCTGCGAGGCTGGTGAGGATGAGGCCCCACAGAGCACGCGCCTGCTCCCGTCGCGCGAGGAGGGACAAGGTCAAGCACCACGCGACCAACAAGCCGACGGGGAGGTAGCCCCACCAGAGATCGGTGCCGCTGGTCGCGACCAGGATCCCGACGGAGATGACGCCGATCATCACGGGGCCGACGCGGTCCGCCCAGGTCGGATCCTCGGGGGAGCGTGCCACCTCCCCATCTCTCCCGAGGTACGACATGGCCAGCAGCGCTGCGACTGCCAGGGTGCCGGCGAGCGCCGCGCCGACGAGCACGGCGAGACCCCACATCCTGTGGTCGATCGCGGCCACCAGTCGCACGCCCAGTGCGAGCGCCCCGATGAGTCCACCGATCGACGCCGAGGCGACGCCGACCACCCTTCGCCCCGTTCCCAGCGCCGCCACGGGCGACATGATGACGGACGGTCGTCCGTCTCGCAACGTCGTGTTCAGTCGCGAGGGGGCCCGCTCCCGGCGCCGGGCACGGGACCTTCGGCCGACCAGGGGAACGCGACCCACCGGTCGGTCCGTCGCCATACGTACTCGGGGTGCACGACGGACTGCGGCTTCTCGTAGAGCACCGCGGAGCGGACCTCGGCGACGTGGCCCTCGCAGAAGTCGCGCACCATCGCCAGCGTGTGTCCGGTGTCGGCGACGTCGTCGACCACCAGCACCGCGAGGTCACGCAGGACCAGCGGATCCGGGACCGGCGGCAGGATGACGGGCAGGTCGAGGCGCTCGTCGACGCCGGTGTAGTACTCGACGTTCACGGTGAAGCAGTTCTTGACGTCGAGTGCATAGGCGAGCGAGCCGCCGATCACGAACCCGCCGCGCGCGATGGTCAGCACGACGTCCGGAGCAAAGCCGCTGTCCGCGACCTGCACCGCGAGCTCGCGCGCTGCCCCTCCGAAGTCCGCCCAGGTCAGGATCTCGCGCTCGACGCCGCTCACGGCGCACAGGGTACGCCTCGGCGCGAGCGCTCCTCGACGCTCAGTCCACGGGTGGGCGCATCCTCGACAGGACGCCCTCGACGCCCAGCCCGAACAGCGGGAACAGCGGCCACTCGGCGCGGAAGGTGCCTGACGGCGGCTCGGTCGTCAGCTCGAGCCGGTGCGGTGTGGCGAGCATGACGAGGTCGACGCCCAGCGTGCCGTCCGAGGCGACCGCGGCGCTCGCCGAGATCGGGTGCCCCGGCACGTCGCTCCAGTCGGAGGTGAGTCCGACGACGATGGACTCGTCACCCTCGTGGATCGTGATCGACTGCTCGCCCACGTCGACCGCAGTGATGCTCCGATGGCCCGACGTGGCGGCGTCGGCCTGTTGGAACCGCCCCCTCGACACGGTGTCGAAGGGCGCGCCGAACCCGGTGCGCTCGGTCGCGGTGGCGACGTGCAGGTCGCCGAGGCGCTGCTCGACGGCCAGGTCGCCGCCGGGGTCGGCCGCACCGGCGTCACCGAACGCCGGGACCAGGTGCTCCCAGAGGTGATCGAGGAACGACTGCATCGGCTCGGTCTGCGAGAAGAAGGCGACCACGGCGTCCTGTTCGGGCAGCACCACCATGTACTGGCCGAACGCTCCGTCGCCCCGGTACCCGTGGCGGCACATCCACGTCTGCAACCCGTAGCCACGACGCCAGTCCGGCTCGGGACGCTGGGGGTTCTCGATCTGCACCGACGACGCCTCGGCGACCCAGCCCTCCGGCAGGACCCGTCGTCCCTCCCACACGCCGTCGTCCAGGTGCAGCTGACCCAGCCGGGCGATCGCGTCGAGGTCGGTGAAGACCCCCGAGAACCCCAGCTCGATACCTGGCTGGTACTGGAACCAGCGGAGCTCGCCGACACCGATCGGGTCGAGCACCCGTTCCCGCAGCTGCTCGCTCAGGCGTTGACCGTCGAGTCGCTGCAGGATCGTGGCGAGCGTCAGGACGGGCGGCTGGTTGTAGGCGAACCAGGTGCCGGGTTCGTGCTCCGGGGGCAGGTGCAGGAACCCGCGCACTGCGTCGGTGGGATTCGCCACGAACGCGTCGAGCAACGTCTCGTCCTGATGGCCCGTCGCCATCGAGGCGATGTGGCGGATCGTCATCCGTCGGGTGCGTTCGTCCGCGTCCGCGGTCTCGTCGGGCAGGTGCTGGGACACCAGGTCGTCGAGACCCAGGCGTCCGTCGCCGACGGCCAGGCCGAGCGCGACACCGGTGAAGGACTTGCTCAACGAGTAGACGAGTCGGATCTGCTCGGCCCGGTGCGGTCGCCAGTACGCCTCGAGCACACGTCGCCCGTGTCGCTGGACGATCAGGCCGTGTGGCTCGATGATCGGGTCCGCCTCGATCGCGTCGATGAACGCGATCAGGCCCGTCGGGTCGATGCCCTCGGCGGTCGGGCTGCTCGTCGGGAACGCCGTGGTCGTCACGGGCGTAGTCTGCCGCGGCGTGCCTACGGCGTCGCGGCAACTCGACGAGCTGGCCGCGCGGTCACATTTCAGACCGATCGGCCTAGATTCAGGCCATGCAGTCAGGAACGCTCGACGCCCCACGCAGCGGATCGTTCATCGAGGCGGCCCGCCGGTCCCAGATCGTCGAGGCGGCAACGTCGACCGTTGCCGAGGTCGGCTACGCGAACGCGTCGCTCGCTCGCATCGCCGAGCGGGCGGGTGTCTCGAAGAGCGTCATCTCGTACCACTTCGACGGGAAGCACGACCTGCTCGCCCAGGTCGCCGGCACGTTCTTCGAACAGGCGTGGGAGCACATGGCCCCCCGGGTCGAGGCGGCGACGACGGCCACCGGACGCATCGCCGCGTGGATCACCTCGCAGTGCGAGTACTTCGCCGCACATCGCGCCCGCTACCTGGCGATGACCGAGGTGGTGATGAACCACCGCGCTGATGACGGGAGCCGACCCTTCATCGAGGACGAGACCGAAGAGGTCGAGGCGATCACGGCGATCCTGGCCGACGGCGTACGGACCGGTGAGCTGCGCGAGCTCGATCCCGCGTCGACCGCGACGATCATCCTGCAGTCGCTCGAAGGTGTCGTCGGCGCATGGTCGATGGACGCACGGATCGACCTGGAGGCCGGCGCAGCGCAGCTGGTCGACTTCGTCGACCACGCGATCCGGGCCGAGCGGCCGACCGCTCGGAGGCGACGATGAGCGACGCACCGAGCACGATCCCGCAGCCGCAGCTCCGCCCTCCTCGGCACCCGATCGAGTCCAACGTCCTGTGGTGGTGGATGCTCCAGGCGCTGGCGATCCACATCCCCGTGCTGCTCGGTGTGCTCGCCGCGGTGCTCTGGTGGCCAGCTGCCCGACCGTGGACCTTCATCGCCCTGCTGCTCGTGGCGTGCTCCACGGTGGTGTCGGTCGTCGTCGAGCCGATGATCCGACGGAAGGTGCACCGGTGGGAGGTCACCGATCAGGCCGTCTACTCCCGCACCGGCTGGTGGACCGTCGAGTGGCGTGTCGCACCCATCTCCCGCATCCAGACCGTCGACGCCGTCCGTGGACCGCTCGAGCAGGCGCTCGGACTGTCGACGCTGCGGGTCACGACCGCGTCGTCCCGCGGGGCGATCGACATCGTCGGTCTGGACCACGAGGTCGCGGCCCGTGTCGCCGAGCGATTGGCGGCGGTCACCGAACGCACACCAGGTGACGCGACGTGAGCGTGCCCGAACCCGGGCAGTTCCGACCTCCGGTCGAGACGACCTCGGCGGCGACGAGCTCGAGGATCCCATCTGGTGAGTGGCGTCGCCTCGACCGGCGCATGATCGCGGTCGACGCCGTGCAGGCGTTCGTCTCGCTGATCCCGGTGGTCGTGCTCGACGTGGTCGTCGGCGTCCAGGACGAGGGCCCCGGTCGATGGCCGCTCGTCGCCGTGGCGATCGGCGGCGTGTTCAGCGCTGCGGTCGATGCCTACCGGTGGGTCGTGACCCGCTACCGGGTCACCGACGACCTCGTCGAGCTCCGCACCGGCGTGCTCGTGCGGCAGGAGCGATCGGTGCGGCGGGAACGCATCCGCAGCGTCGACGTGCACGCCAAGCTGCGTCACCGGCTGGGAGGTCTGCGCATCGTCAGCATCGGCGCAGGCCAGCAGAGCTCCACCGGCGAAGCGGCCTTCGATCTCGACGCCGTGTCGATCGCGGATGCTCGAGCGCTGCAGCGCATCCTGGTCGAGCGGCGCAGCGTCGCCGAACCGGGAACGTCGACGTCGACGGAGCTCGACGGCGCATCCGCT
>JAFAFN010000068.1 GCA_023423475.1 Actinomycetes bacterium
GCGTCGAGCAGCGGGCTGTTCGCAGCGGGGACCTCGGTCAGGGTCGGACCGCCGTTCGCCGCAGCACACCGAGCCCGGTGGGACCGCCGTTCACGACGTCGGAGCCCGAGCGCAGCCCGCAGGAGTCGGTCGTCTGCTCGTAGTTGTGACCCTCGGTCTGGCCCGAGGTCTGGGCACAGGCGGGTCCGCCGACACCGTCGGCGAGCACCGAGGCGAACGATCGCAGGGTGCCGCCGCCGAGGTCGACGTGCGACCCTCCCGGCGAGGAGTTCGAGCTGAAGGTGACGAAGTCGAGCGCGAGCTCGAAGCCCTCGGTGGCGATGCCGCCACCGGTGTCCGCTGCAGTGTTGCCGGCGACCGTCGAGCTCACGACCTCGAGCGCCGGGTCGTAGGAGAAGATGCCGCCGCCGCGTCCGCCGGCGGTGTTGCCGGTGATGGACGATCGGGTCACCGAGGTGTCGTAGTAGGCGTAGACGCCGCCGCCGTCACCGCCCGCGGTGTTCGCGGACACCGTGGTGGTGTCGATGGCCAGGCTGTCGGCGTCGACGTAGACCCCACCACCGAGCGAGCCCGCGCCGTCGGCGTGGTTGTCCGTGATGGTGCTGCCCGAGACGATCGAGGGTCCGTCGCCGTCGGGCTGGACGAAGAGCCCACCACCGAACGCGCCGTCGGCGGTCGCGGCGTTGCCCGAGACGACCGAGCTCGTCATGCGCATGTCGCCGAAGACACCGAGGCCGCCGCCGTGGTCGAACGACACGTTGTCGGAGATGGTGGATCCCTCGACGGTGAGGGTGGTGTCGCTGTCGATGAACACGCCGCCGCCGTCGCCGGCCGCGCGGTTGCCCGTGATCGTCGAGCCGACGATGGTCACCGGACCGGCGTTCGACAGCACGGCACCGCCGTCGGTGGCGGCGTCGCCGCCGGTGAGGGTGACGTCCCGGACGGTCAGCAGTCCGTCGCCGGTGTTGCGGAGCACACGAGCGCCGGCGCAGCTCTGGCGGATCGTCGCGCCGTTGCCGACGATCGTGAGCGGAGCGGACACGGCCAGCTCGCCGCCGGGGCAGCTCAGCACGTACTCCTCACCGGTCGCGAGCACGATCACGTCGGCGTCGTCGGAGGTGTTGGCCGACTCGACCGCCGACCGCAGGGAACCGGCGCCGCCGTCCGTGGTGGTGGTCACGGTGATCTCGCCCGCGCCGACGGGTGAGGCGGCGACGATCGTCCCGGCCGCCAGGAGCGCCGCGGCGACGACGCACCGGGTGATGGGTGATCTGGCCGCGCGCATCAGAACGGGTTCCCCCATGCCGGTGTGTCCTCCGATGTTGCCGCTCATCTGCGCGCCGGTGAGCGCGTCGAGCACGGCGACGTAGGCGATGTACTCCTGCCGGGCGAGGTTCGACGCGAGCTGCATCGCTCCGGGCAGCGGCTGTTGCATCTGCTGGGGCAGGTACTGGTTGATCAAGAGGTCGGCCAACGCCGTCGAGTCCGGCGTGACGCCGAGGTTGTCCATCTCGAGGGTGCTCCCCTCGGCGTCGTAGTCGTAGTACTCGATGACCACGGAGTCCGGATCGATGTTCGCCGTCCCGTGCTCCCAGTTGGCGTAGTAGCCGAGCTTCGCGGTCGGCGTGCGAACACCGAGCAGGTGGCGCTGGGAGTCGTTGAAGTTGAAGAACTCCGGCACGACCTCGTCGGAGGCGAGCACCAGGTGGTCTCGACCCGCGGCCCCGGGGTTCACGAGCAACGGCGCCAGATCGAGGCGCTCGGCGTAGATCGTCGCGAGGTCGCCGGTCATCCAGCTGGATCCGCCGTACGCGAGGTTCGCCATCAGCGCCAGGAGGTCGACGCTCGCGGTGAGCTGACGTCGAGGGATGTCGGTCTGCGCGGTGAACCGGCCCGTCGGATCGCTCACGATGAGCGGCACGTTGAACGCCTCTTCGTAGACGCTGCACGCCTTGTTCGACACGAGGCCGTGGGCGCCCGCGTACTCCCCGTGGTCCGAGGTCATGATGAAGACGGTGTTGGAGCGAAGGTCCTCGGGCACCGCGGCCACGACCGAGCCGATGTGGCGATCGACCTCGCCCATCACCTGCGTGTAGCTGTCGAGCGCCGTCGACCAGTAGCTGTAGGGCGCCAGGCCGACGTAGTACGGCGGCGCCTGGCCAGGGGCCGGCTGGGAGCCGTAGAGCTCGAGGCTGAAGTCGTCCTGGTTCGGGTCGTCGCTCACACCGCCCCACACCAGGCCGGTGAACCCGCGCACGAAGGTCTGGGTGGGCGGCTTGTTCGCCGCGAGCGTGGCGGCCGACTCCCAGTTGGGCGGCACGGTGGGGTAGCCGTAGGTGTCGGGGCTGTCCTGGGTCGGGACCGAGGTGTACACGGTCGACGGTGTCTGCCCGGCGTCCGCGAACAGCGCGTCGCAGCGCTCGGCCTCGGTGCCGGCCCAGAAGTACTCCTTGTCGTGGGGGGTTGACGAAGCTCGCCGTCAGGCAGAACGGGCCGTCCGCGGCACGGCGGCGCTTCAACCAGTCGGTCGCGGTCTTGGCGATCTGCTTGTCGTAGAAGTAGCCGTCGCCGTTGGCGCCGATGACGTCGGGCATCGTGAAGCCCTGGAACCCGTAGTCCTGGAGGTAGGTGGACGCGCTATCCGCGGTCGGCGAGGCAGGAGCGTCGGACAGGTGCCACTTGCCGACGTAGGGCGTGTCGTAGCCCGCGTTGCGCAGCACCTTGCCGTAGGTCGGGAACGCCGTGTTCAACGACGGGGCGTTGGGGCCGAGGCCGCCGGCACCCTTGCGTGTCTGGAGGCACCAGTTCTGGTGCGGGTAGAGCCCGCTCACGAACGCCGCGCGACCGGGGCTGCACGCGGTGCCCGAGGTGTAGTGGCCCTCGAACTTCACGCCGTGGCGCCACAACTCGTAGAGGTTCGGCATGAACGCCGCGAGGAACTCGTCGCGGTTCGAGATGCCGGCCGGGAACACCGTCGGCAGTCGCAGCTCGTCGACGACGATGAACACGATGTTCGGCTGGCGGTAGTCGGCCTGGCGACCGTTCGTGGACAGCCGTGCGATGGGGGAGGTGAGGGCGTCCACGCGGTCCGCGAACAGCCCCATGCCGGTCAGGACGCCACCGGCGATCGCCGCACGGCGCATGAAGTCCCGTCGGTGCATCGGCCCCGCTGTGCGGTGCATCGAGCCGGTCGGGCGGTGCGTGGAACTCGATTAGTCGGACCTCCGCCGGTCAGGCGGGCGCGGACCTCCGCCGGTCAGGCGCGACCGAAGTCGTCCTCGAGGCGCACGATGTCGTCCTCGCCGAAGTACGTGCCGTGCTGCACCTCGATGAAGACCAGCGTCTCGGCATCGTCGGTGTTCTCGACGCGGTGCGGCATCTGCAACTCGATGTCGACGGCGGTGCCTGCCTCGACGGGCACGTCACGGCCGTCGAGCACGACCTTGCCCCGACCGCTGATGAAGAACCAGTGCTCGGCACGCTTCGCATGCTGCTGGTAGCTCAGCCGACAGCCGGGCAGCACCTCGATGCGCTTCACCTTGTGATCGGACTCGTCGGACAGGACGGTGTAGGTCCCCCAGGGGCGCGTCGCGGTCTCCATGGCCCACATCATGGCCGAGGTCGTCGGCCCAGGGGGAGTCCGGGGCGGCGGCTGCGCCGCGGGACGGGAACATGCTGCAGGACGGGAACAGTGTGAGCTGTCGGATAGTTGACCACTTCGGTAGGGTTTGCTGGGTCCGTTCGAGGGGCCCGCTCCCGAACCCGCACTCCGACGAGCCCGACATGGTGGGACACACACGATGAGCAACTTCCGAGAACTCCTGAACTCCACGAAGACCGGCATCCGAGAGGTCGACACGGCGACGGCCGAGCAGCAGCGGGCCGACGGTTCGATCCTGCTCGACGTTCGAGAGGCCGACGAGTTCGAACAAGGCGCGGTCCCGGGTTCGGTGTTCATCCCCCGAGGTCACCTCGAGAGCCAGGTCGAGAGCCGTCTCGCCGACAAGTCGGCCCCGGTGATCGTCATGTGCGCCGGTGGCGTCCGCTCCGCCTTCGCCGCCAAGACGCTCGGCGAGCTCGGCTACACCGACGTCGTGTCGATGGCCGGCGGCTTCAACAAGTGGAAGGACGAGGGCCGCGACTGGAAGCGCCCCAACGTCCTCACCCCGGAGCAGCGCAACCGCTACAGCCGCCACCTGCTCCTTCCCGAGGTAGGCGAAGAGGGCCAGCAGAAGCTCCTCGGCGCGAAGGTGCTGCTGCTCGGCGCCGGCGGACTCGGCTCACCCGCGGCGCTCTACCTGGCCGCGGCGGGTGTCGGCACGATCGGCATCGTGGACATGGACGTCGTCGACGAGTCGAACCTGCAGCGCCAGATCCTCCACAACATGGATCGCATCGGCGACCGGAAGGTCGACTCCGCCAAGAAGACGCTCACGCTGCTCAACCCCGACGTGAACGTGATCACCCACGACGTCCGCCTCGATGCATCGAACATGGAGTCCGTGATCGGTGACTACGACGTCGTCGTCGACGGCGCCGACAACTTCCCGGTGCGCTACATGCTCAACGACGCCTCGGTGAAGCTCGGCATCCCCGTCGTGCACGGGTCGATCTTCCGCTTCGAGGGTCAGGTGACCGTCCTCGACCCGAAGACCGGTCCCACCTACCGCGACATGCTGCCCGAGCCGCCGCCGCCGGAGATGGCGCCGAGCTGCTCCGAGGCCGGCGTGCTGGGCGTGCTGCCCGGCATCGTGGGCAGCATCCAGGCGGTCGAGACGCTGAAGCTCATCCTCGGTCTGGGCAACAGCCTCGTGGGCCGCTACCTCACCTTCGACGCCGCCGACATGGAGTTCCGCGAGTTCAAGCTCCGCAAGGACCCGACGAACCAGATCACCTGGGAGAACCGGGACCAGATCCAGGTCGTCGAGCTCGAGGGCCACTGCCAGCCGGCGCCCCTCCAGGCCCCCGCAGCCTGAAAAACCACCCGTCCGGGTCGGCGGCCACGTCGCCGACGACTACGCAGTGGTGGCGCGGCGAACGGTCCCTCGGGCCGGTCGCACCGTGACGCCGGGCGCACCCCCACACGGCTCGCGCCCTCAAACCTCCGGGGTCAGCAGCCGATACTGAT
>JAFAFN010000022.1 GCA_023423475.1 Actinomycetes bacterium
GCCGAGATCGGCGGCGCCTGGCTGATCTGGCAGGGCGCTCGCGAGCACAAGGGCGTGCTCTGGATCGGCGCCGGCATCGCCGCACTCGCTGCCTACGGGTTCATCGCGACACTGCAGGACGACGCGAACTTCGGCCGCATCCTCGCGGCCTACGGCGGTGTCTTCGTGGCGGGATCCCTCGCGTGGGGGATCGTCGTCGACGGGTTCGAACCCGATCGCTACGACGTGCTCGGCGCGGCGATCTGCCTGCTCGGCGTCGCGGTGATCATGCTCGCACCCAGGGCCGCTTGAACGAGGCGGCCATCATGGGCTCAGCGCCGACCCACCGCAGCGAGCCCGGCGAAGCGGGCGAGCAGCAGCTCCCGATGCGGCCGCAGCGCCTCGACGGCCGCCGCCGTGGCCGAACGGATCCCCTCGGCCCCACCCCGAGCGAGCGCTGCATCCTCGCCGAAGGCGTCGACGAAGACCTCGACCTCGTCGGGATCCACCTCGACGTGGAACTGCAGTCCCCATGCAGCGTGGCCCACGCGGAAGGCCTGCTGGTCATAGGCGTCGGAGCGGGCCAGGTGTGCCGCCGCGTCGGGCAGCGTGTAGGTCTCGCCGTGCCAGTGCAGGACCCCCAGCTCGTGGGGCAGACCGTCGAAGAGCGGGTCACCGGCGGCTGACGGGAGCAGCTCGATCGACCCCCAACCTATCTCGGGTCCGTGACCGGCGCGCACCTCGGCGCCGCTCGCGGCGGCGAGCAGCTGAGCACCGAGGCACACCCCGAGCGTCGGGACTCCGGACGCGACCGCAGCACGCAGCAGTTCGATCTCGGCGATCCGGCTGGGGAAGTCCTCGTCGTGACGGGCTGACATCGGCCCACCCAGCACCACCAGGGCATCGATGCCGTCGAGCGAGGTCGGGACCGGCGCGCCGAGGTCGACCCTTCGGACCTCCACGTCGACACCTGCGGCGCCGAGCGCCGCACCGATGCGGGCGGGTCCCTCCGGCTCGAGGTGCTGGATCACGATGGCGGTGGCCACGACGGCTCCTTCGGTTGTCCGGGCCCGGGTGCCCACTCGAACACGACCGGGGCGCCAGCCGTTCCCGGTGGCCGATCGGGCACGAACGCTGCTCGGCGATGTTCCCCCGCTGTTCGTCCAGGTGTGGAGCACTCGACGTCCACCGGTCACCTCGGCTTCGTACCGTCGCCCGCATGTCAGCTCCGATGCGTCCGACCATCCGACTCCGGCGAAGCTTCGGCCTCGCCGCCGCGACCCTCGGCGCGGGTGCCGTGCTCGCCGCGTGCGTGCCGCCGACCGAGCCGCCCGCCTCCACCACCACGACCACCACCGAGGCCACCACGACGACCTCGACCACCACGTCGACGACGCTGCCGCCCGATCCCGGCGAACTGCGGATCACCGAGTGGATGTATCAGGGCGCCGAGGGCGAGTTCATCGAGCTGACCAACGTCGGCGGCTCGCCGCTCGACCTCGCGGGGTGGAGCTTCGATGACGACAGTCGCACTCCCGGTGTGCAGGACCTGAGCTCGTTCGGGTCGGTCGCCCCAGGCGAGTCCGTGTTGTTGACCGAGGGTGCTGCCACGGCGTTCCGGTCGGCCTGGTCGCTGTGCGACGGGGTGAAGGTCGTCGACGGCTACACGAACAACCTCGGCCGCGCCGACGAGATCAACATCTTCGACGGGAACGACGAGCTCGCCGACCGGCTGACCTACGGCGACAACGCCGCGGCCGGCGGCCCTCGCACCCAGAACCGCAGTGCCTGGGTCTCCGCCGAAGGACTCGGCGCGAACCTCGCGCCGCTGTGGACGCTGTCGAGCGTCGGCGACACCGAGGCGTCGGTCGCATCGAGCGGAGGCGACGTCGCCAGTCCCGGGCGCAGCACCCGGGCGACCGTCGACCACGACGCATGCGGGGCGAGCGAGCAGGGTCCGACGATCGAGCTCGCACCATCGGTCGGCAACGGAGCGGTGCTCAATGGCGCCGTCGGCGATCCGACCAACCCGACCGCCGGCGTCGTCGTCGGTCACCCCGAGGGCGGCCTCGACGCGCTGACCGTCAGCGTCACCTCGTCGAACGCCTCGGTCCTGCCCGCGGCGAACGTGACCGTGACGGGCACCGGGGCACAGCGCACCCTCGCGTTCGCGCCGATCGGCCGAGGTGTCACGAATCTCTCGATCATCGTGACCGACGGAGCGGGCCAGACCGCATCCGTGCCGGCGGTCTACGCCGCGTCGTCCGCCGCGGGCGATGCCACTGGGCGCTACCACGGCCAGGTCAGCGACGCGTCAGCCGCGCTCGACGTCGGCGACGACCACGCGATCCTGCTCAACGACGAGACCAACACGATCTTCCTGCACCGCATGGACGTCTCGGGCGCCCCCGTGAGGACCTGGACCTTCAGTGCTGCACAGCTGGGCACCGGCGACGAGATCGACTTCGAGGGCATCTCGCGCTCGGGCGACACCGTCGTCATCACGGGTTCGCACGGCAACAACCGCTCCGGCGCGGTTCGCCCCGAGCGTCGCACGCTCGTCTCGGCCACGATCACCGGCAGCGGGCCCGACACCGAGCTGGCCTTCGCCGGCCGCTACAACGACCTGTGGAACGACCTGCGCACCTGGGATGCGGCGAACGGCCACGGCCTGGGCGCCGACGCACTCGGCTTCGTCGCCGGCACCGCATCGGGCATCGAGCCCAACCCGCCGGCCGGCTTCAACATCGAGGGCCTCGAGCACGCTCCGGACGGCTCCACCCTGTACCTGGGGTTCCGGGCGCCGACCGTGGACGTCGCCGGCGTCCGCCACGCCGTCATCGTGCCCCTGACCAACGCCGGGACGATCCTCGACGGCGCGCCCGGCACCGGGCCCGCCACCTTCGGTGCGCCGATCCTGGTCGACCTCGACGGCCGATCGATCCGCTCCATCGCCCGGAACGCGGCGAACGAGTACGTCATCTCGGCCGGGCCGTCCCCGCAGAACGACACCTGGGCGCTCTACACCTGGAACGGCCTCGCCGACTCTGCCCCCGTGTTCAGCCGAACGCTGCCGGACGACGACGGCCTCACCGCCGGCGCGTGGGAGGCGATCGCCCAGGTCCCGAGCCCGCTGGTGGCCGGCGCCGAGGTGCGGGTCGTGACCGACAGCGGCGACACCAACTTCTACGGCACGGGCGCCACCAAGGACCTGGCTCCCGGCTTCCGGAAGTCCTACAGCCAGCTCTTCAGCCTCGGCGGGTCCTGAGCGGTACGCCCCCGTGACCGCTGCGCCGACCGACCGGTGCAGCGGTCATCGGGCAGCGGCACCGGGTCAGCAGTCACCTCCCTCGTCGGGCCGACCGCACTGTTGCTCGATCGAGCCCCGGCAGTGACGGAGCCACCGATACGGCCCTACAGGAGTGTCGCTGCGTCGTCGTAGTGGACGAGACCGAGTCGGGCCCCGAGGTTGTGGGGCGGGTCGTAGGAGCGGAACCCGAGGAGGTACTGGACGCGCTCGGGCAGCGTCCGGGCGACGTCGAGCGGCACGGTCAGCTGATGGTTCTCCTCGGCCCGAAGCCAGCCGCAACAGAACCCGGCGTGCAGTCCGATGCGCCACTCGTCGTCGGTCGTGTTGGTCCCGCCGCCGTGCACGACCTTGCCGCTGTAGAGCAGCGCGGACCCCGCCGGCATGACCGCCCGGCATGTGGAACCGTCGGGCACCTCGGGGAACGCACCCTCCCAGTGGTTCGATCCAGGAGCGATGACCGTGGCACCGTTGTCCTCGGTGAAGTCGGTCAATGCGAAGATCGCGGTGACCGTGATCTCGGCGTCGCGCATCGCGTGGGGCCAGTTGAGCTCGTCACGGTGCAGCATCTGAGGGGTCTCACCCGGGCCGATCGCGATCAGCTGTGCCGTGTTGAGCCAGTAGGCGCCCTCGCCGAGATACCGGTCGGCCATCGCCGCGTACCGCTCGTCGCAGAGCAGCTCGCACCATGCAGGTGATCGGCCGGCCAGTCCGGTGACCCGCTTGGTGCGCTCGCCGTGGAAGTCGGTCCAGAAGCCCTCGGTCGTGCTCCCGGCGCGGTGCGCATCGACCAACGGCGCGACGTCCGAGGTGAGCTGGTCGAGCAGCGCCGGCGAGAGGAACCCCTCGACGACCAGCCCGCCGTCGCGCTCGAAGGTCGACCACACCTCGGACCAGTCGAGATCGTCAGCGTCGAAGTGTCGGAGCTCAGGCATGGGACGGGACCCCCGGGTCCAAGTTCGTGAGTGCCTCTCACGTTTGAACATGAGTGTTCCTCATGTCTCGACTATCGTCAATCCATGCCCCATGACGCCGACGCCGATGTCCAACCCGATGTCACGGGTATTCGACGGCGCCCCCGACAGGCCCGAAGCCGCGAACGCGTCGATCGCATCCTCTCGGCCGCGGCGTCGCTGATCGCCGAGCGCGGCATCGACGACCTGTCGATGACCGACGTCGCCGACCGTGCCGACATGGCCCTCACCGCGCTGTACCGCTACTTCCCCAACAGGCGGTCGGTGCTGAAGGAGCTGGCGCTTCGCACCTTCGCCGAGGACACGGACCACCTGATCGCGACGGGTCACGACCTCGACGCGAACGCAGCCGAACTCCTCGAGCTCGGCATCGCAGAGTTCTGGCGCCGACACCTCGCCGAGCCCTACCGACTCCCGCTGCGAGTCGCGATCCGCTCGGACCCCGAGCTCTCCGCGCTGGACCTCGCCGAGAGCCGCCGCAACGCACGTTCGATCGCCGAGCTCATCGCATCCAGGAGCGGCCGCACCGACCTCGTCACCCTGGAACGCCAGACGCTCCTGATCGTCGAGTCGATCGACTCGGTCATGAGCCTCGCAGCCCGCGTCGAAGAGGACGAGGCGCGGGCGCTCGTCCGGGAGTTCACCACCATGGCGGTGCAGACGCTCACGACGAGCGCCGCGCCCTGACGTCGGTTCAGGCTGGGCGGTCGCCTCGCCAGGCGGGCCAACCGAGCAGGTTCGGGCGGCCCTCGACCCACGAGTCGGTGTCGGCGCCGATCTCGTCGGTGATGAGGCCCTCGAGCTTGGCGCTGAGCGACGCGACCAGCTCGTCGTTGTGCGGGTCGTCGGCCAGGTTGATGCACTCGTCGGGGTCGGTGACCCGGTCGTAGAGCACGACGTCGTTGCTCGCCCGCAGCGAGTCGACGTCGGTCGGCCGGTTCGGCTCGAGCGGCGAGAAGTAGCGCCCGAAGGTGTAGCGCTCGTCGGTGTAGCCGCGAAGGAACCCACGCTTGCGCCAGTCGGGTCGGAGCTCGCCCGAGCCGACACGCTCGGCGACGTCCGGCTCGCCGAACGCACGCCAGAAGTCGTTGTCGAGGTAGGTGACCGCTTCGACCGCGGTCAGCACCCCGTCGCGCACCGTGCCGCCGTCGATCGCGGGGGTCAGTGAGTGACCGTGCAGACCGGGGAAGCGTTCGGCGACGTCGGTGTCGCTGACGCCGGCCATGTCGAGGATCGTCGGCGCGAGGTCGACGGCCGACGCGAGCGCGGTCGTGTCGGACCCACCGGGCTGATCGGGGTGCACCACGATCAGCGGCACGTGGAAGTTCTCGTCGTAGACGAGGTTGCCCTTCTGGCGCAGGCCGTGCGACGCGACCAGATCGCCGTGGTCCGCGGTGTAGATGATGACGGTGCGATCCGCCTGGCCGGACGCGACGAGCGCATCGAGCACGAGCTCGACGTTGCGGTCCACGTCACGGATGCAGTTCAGGTAGAAGTCGAGTCCCGCGCGCCAGCGGTCATCCGAATCCACCGTGCCGAACACGGTGTCCATGATCGAGGCGTACTCGCGCACCGCCGGCGCCGCACCTGACAGGTCGTCCCCGCGGTTCGATGGCAGCTCGGTGTCCCAGCGGTCCTGGTAGAGCGGCACCTGCGCGGCCGGTTTGGTCATGGCCGCACGGGCCAGGTTCGGCGGCAACTCCACCGACGAGCTACCGCCGAAGTCGAAGCTCATGATGTCGTGGGGGTTCACGAAGTTGACCGCCATGAACCACGGCTGCTCGGCGGCGACCGACGACGCTCGTTCCCGCAGCCACTTCACCGCCTGTCCGGCGATGACGGGGTCGACCTGGAGGCCCGCCCACGCGCCGCCGTCGATGTCGCCCCAGTCGTTCCACTCCGAGAACCCGTACGGCTCGAGCGCGTCGACCGTGGAGGGGTCACCGGGCTCCTTGTACAGCTTCGAGAGGTGCCACTTGCCCTGGTACGTCGTGTAGTAGCCCGAGGACCGCAGCATGGTGCCGATCGTCCCGAGCGCAGGGTCCAGCGGATCGACGTAGGGCATGTTGTCGTTGTCGTGGATTTCGGTCACCGGCATGTGGCGCCCGGTGTAGATCACCGACCTCGACGAGCTGCACATGGCCGCCGCCGCGTAGTAGTTCGAGAACGAGGTGCCCTGTGCGGCCAGACGCTCGTGCGCCGGCAGGTGGTAGCCGTCCGGCCGCGGGAGGCGCACCCGCTCCTCGTCGCTCACCAGCAGCAAGATGTTCGGACGACCGTCCACTTCCGACCCTCCTCGCCGGCGCCCGCCGACTTCTGTTCACGAGCCACAACCTAGGTCTCGTGCGGCGCATCGCCCGGCGTCGGCCTCGACGATGCTGAGAGGTGTCAGATGGTCGGGATCGGCACCGCCCTGACGACGATGTTGTCGTCGTAGTGACGGCGGTCGGTGTCGAACACTCCGCCGCACGTGACGAGCGTGAGGACGTGGGAGCCGCCGGTGCGGAACAGCTCGGCCCTGGGGAGCTCGCCCTTCGCCACCTGGAAGCGCTCGGTCACCGCGTACCGACGAGGAGTCCCGGCATCATCGGTGACGACCACCTCGCTGCCGACCTCGAGTCGTTGCAGCTCACGGAACACTCCCGGACGGCCGTCGGCATCGACGTGCGCCGCGACGACCGACGAACCGTGACTCGCCCCGGGACGCGGACCCGGCTCCCACCAGCCGGCATCGTCGACACCTGGCACCTGCATCTTTCCGTCGGGCCGGAACGCGACCGGCACGACGCGATCGTCGACCCCGATCGACGGGATCGAGATCTTCACCGGGACCCCCGGAGCGGGATCGGGCGCGGCGCCAGGGGGCCGCAGTGCCGCGACGACCGTCGGTGTCGGGGCCGGGTCCTGGTCCGACGGCAGCGGGTCCGTCGGGAGCGGCATCGGCAACGCTGCCGTACCCGCCCCCGACGTGGTCGTCGTGACCGCAGCACCGACGAGGTCGACACGGCGATCACCACCGACGGACACCCACGCAGCGCCCACCACGACGAGCAGCGTGAGCGATCCGATCAGCAGCAGATGGGCTCGACGCGGGTTCATCGAAGGGAGCTCATGGAAGTGGACCCATGGAGCGGGACGTCCGGACGGGATCCGGCTCAACGACGTCGACGGTCCCTGGCGATGACCACACCCGAGGTGCCGAGGCCGAGGAGCGCGAAGACGGCGAGCAGCGCGAAGACGATGGTGAGCTGGTTGCCCTGACCTGCGGCGACACCCGAGGTTCCTGCATCGACACCGCTCGGCATGGCTGCGCTCCCGGCGGTGGCCGGCTCGGTGATGACCGCATCGATGACGTGGATGACGCCGTTCGACGCCTCGATGTCCGCCGTGATCACCTTCGCGCCGCCGACCATCAGCTGGTCGCCATCGAGGGTGACCGAGACCGGGCCGCCCAGGGTCTCGACGGTGCCGCCCGCAGCCTCGATCGCCGCCTCGGAGTCGACGGCACCGGACACCACGTGCAGCTTCAGGATGCTGGCGAGCTGTCCGGTGGGATCAGCGAGCAGCGAATCCAAGGTGCCGGCCGGCAGCGCGGCGAACGCCTCGTTCGTCGGCGCGAACACCGTGTACGGACCGGGGCCGGAGAGCGTCTCGGCCAGACCGGCTGCCGAGACCGCTTCGACCAGGGTGGAGAAGTCGGGGTTCGCCTGGGCGACCTCGACGATGTTCTGGCTCGAGGTGTCCTGGGCCCCGGCGGTGCCGGAGAGCCCGAAGAGCGCGACGGCCATGACGGCCGTGACCGTGATCAGTGTTCGGCGCATGTGGTTGTCCTCCTGGTACTGCGGCCACGACGGCTCGCAGCAGGGCCTTCGCTCCGCGCCCCTCGTTCGGATGCAGCGATCCTGGGATTTTCGGTCGGCGCGCATCCGTTCGTGCCCCGGCTCCGAATGACGGGTCGTGATGACCGTGACGCTCGAAAGGTGCACGAACGTGGGACGGATGTGGGAGCGCGCCCGACCGGCCGAGCCGGATACTGTGCGACGCATGCGGACCTGGACGTCCGACGACGACCTCGCGGATGCGTTCGCCGCCGGCGAGGACGATGCGCTGCGGCGGGCCTACGACGAGCACCAGCGGGCGGTGCACACGTACTGCCAGCGGTTCGTGGACGGCAACGCCGCGGACGTGACCCAGGAGGTCTTCCTCGCGGCATGGCGGTCCCGGGAGCGGTTCGATCCCGAGTGCGGGTCGCTGATCGGTTGGATCATGGGGATCGCCCGCTTCAAGGTGAAGGACCATCTCCGCGCCGTGTATCGCAACAGGACGGTCGCGTCGGGCGACCTGGTGGACCTCGGGACGAGCGG
>JAFAFN010000038.1 GCA_023423475.1 Actinomycetes bacterium
GCCCGGGCACGCGCCTCGGCCTCTGCTTCACGGCGGGCTCGCTCGGCGGCGATCGCACTGTTCAGCTCGCGGTTGGCGCTGTTGAGCAGCTCGTTCTGCCGGTCGACGCTGGCCTCGAGGTCAGCGACGAGCTCCGACTGCTGCTCCTTGAGCTCCGAGAGCTGCTTCGCGGACTCGTCGAGCGCGGCGGTGCGCACCTCGAGGTCGATCTTCTTCGCCCGGTACTCGTCGGCGGCGACCGCACGGTCGGCTCGCAGGACCTCGAGCATCACCTGGGAGTTGACGGCCTCGTTCGGATCACCGGCGCCGGGGGCGACACGCTGGTTGGAGCCGGCGTCCATGTAGGCGCGGACGAGGTAGTCCGCGGCCTGCCCACGGCTCTGGTCGACCTGGGTCTGTGCCTCGTCGACCGACGCGCGGTTCTCGCCCATCTCCTGCTCGAGCTCGGCGAGCTGCTCGGACGTCTCAAGGTACTGCTCGTTGAGCTCGCTGGAGCGTTGCTCGAGGCCCTCGAGCTCGTCCGCGAGGCGCTGCGCACGGTTGCGGAGGCTCTCGACGGTCTGGGCGCTCGCCCCGCCGCCGGCGAAGGTGACGGCGGTCAGCACGGCGGCAGCGACACCGGAGGTCAGGTAGCGCCGACGGCGACTCGCCCGTGTACGGGGTGAGGTCGGGGCCGTGGGGACGCGTTCGAGCACCTGGAGCGGTCGCATGACGCCGAACAGTCAACCACAGTCGATCGAATGTTACAAACAGGTTGCAGTCCGAGGGTGGATCCCTCTCAGGTCGTCACAAGTGCGACGCGACCCGACTCCCAGCCGTGGAGGGCGTTCACTCCCACTCGATCGTGCCGGGTGGCTTCGACGTGATGTCGTAGGCGACCCGGTTCACACCGGCGACCTCGTTGATGATCCGGGACGCCATCGTCTCGAGCACGTCGTAGGGGATGCGCGCCCAGTCGGCGGTCATCGCGTCCTCGCTCGTCACGGCGCGGATGATCACCGGGTACCCGTAGGTGCGCTCGTCGCCCATCACTCCGACGGTGCGGATGTCGGGCAGCACGGCGAACGACTGCCAGATCTCGCGCTCGAGGCCGGCGATCTTGAGCTCCTCGCGGACGATCGCGTCGGCCTCCTGAAGGACCGCGACCTTGTCGGGGGTCACCTCACCGATGATCCTCACGCCGAGACCGGGACCGGGGAACGGCTGGCGCCAGACGATCTCGTCGGGCAGGCCGAGCTCGTGGCCGACCGCCCGGACCTCGTCCTTGAACAGGGCCCGCAGCGGCTCGACGAGCTCGAAGTCGAGGTCATCGGGCAGGCCGCCGACGTTGTGGTGGCTCTTGATCGTCGAGGCGTGCGCGGTGCCGGACTCGATGACGTCGGGGTAGAGGGTGCCCTGCACGAGGAACTTCGCGTCCTCGACGCTGCCACGCGCATCCTCGAACACCCGGATGAAGAGCTCGCCGATCGCCTTGCGCTTCTCCTCGGGGTCGGTGAGCCCGGCCAGCCGGTCGAAGAAGCGGTCACCGGCGCGGACGTGGATCAGCTCGATGCCCTGGTGGCGTCGGAAGGTCTCGACGACCTGCTCGCCCTCGTCCTTGCGCATGAGCCCGGTGTCGACGAACACGCAGGTCAGCTGCGAGCCGATCGCCTTGTGGACCAGCGCCGCCGCGACCGCCGAGTCGACGCCGCCGGACAGTCCGCAGATCGCCCGTCCGGTGCCGACCTGCTCGCGGATCGCCGCGACGGACGTCTCGACGAAGTTCTCGGTGGTCCACTCCGACGAGAGCCCCGCGAGCCCGTGCAGGAACCGCTCGATGATGTCCTGGCCGTGGGGGGTGTGCGCGACCTCGGGGTGGTACTGGACCCCCCAGATCTTCTTCTCGGGGTTCTCGAGCACGGCGACCTTGGCACCGGGCGACGTGGCCGTGGCGACGAAGCCGTCTGGCACCTCGGTCACCGCGTCGAAGTGGCTCATCCAGACGGTCTGGTTCTCCGGCAGCGAGTCCGGCAGGAGGGTCGACGGCACGTCCGCGTTGCGGTGCATGACGGTGCGGCCGTACTCGCCCGCTCCTCCCCCGCCGACGTCGCCGCCGAGCTGCAGCGCAATCAGCTGAGCGCCGTAGCAGATGCCCAGGATCGGCACGCCGAGCTCGTAGACCTCGGGGTCGATCAACGGTGCACCTTCGACGTGGACCGACTTCGGACCGCCCGAGAGGATGATCGCGGACGGCTCCTTCGCCGCGACCTCGGCCGCTGTCAGGTCGTGGGGCACGATCTCGGAGTAGACGTCGGCCTCTCGCACACGGCGAGCGATGAGCTGCGCGTACTGGGCACCGAAGTCGACGACGAGGACCTTCTCGTCGGGTGCGACCGCCTCGGCGATGGCTTCGGGTCCGGAGCTCGGGTCCGACATCACTGGCCTCCCGGACGGACGAAGGACGGAGCGGTGACCGACAGGTCGGCCTTCTGGAGCTCCTTGAGCGTGCCGTGCCCGGTGACCGCCATCGACTTGCGCAGGGCTCCGATCAGGTTGGTGCGACCGTCCGCCCGGTCCGACGGGCCGAGCAGGACCTGCTCGAGCGTGCCGACCGGCTCGACCCGGCGCATGCGACCCCTGGGCAACGTGGCGTGGAACGCCGACATCGACCAGGTCGCGCCGCGAGCCGGGGCCTCTTC
>JAFAFN010000047.1 GCA_023423475.1 Actinomycetes bacterium
CGACCGCTCTTCGCGACGTACTGCTCGTAGAGCGGCCACTCCTCGATGAGGCGCGGCCACGTCTCGGCCTTCTCCTCGGCGGTGAGCAGATGAGCGCGAGCCGGATAGGTCTCGCCGCAGTAGCTGACCGTCGCCGCAGGGTCGTCGATCAGGTTCCAGGACCACGCCGGGTGCTGCGGGCGCCCGTAGTTCGACCCGACGACGTAGAGCACGCCATCGAGGGGGACCGAGGCCAGGGGTGTCTCGCGTGGGAGTCCGCTCTTGCGTCCGGTCGAGGTGATCACCGCACAGGGCAGCATCATGCGGCTGACCATGAACCGACCGCCGGAGAGCCGGTTGGCGGCTCGGTCCATCGGCGGCACGAGCGTGGGGCCGACCTTGGCGAAGAGCTTCGAGCCCGCCATCGCCTGCACACCTCGGCCGAGTCTGCTGTTCGGATCGATCGCCACGGCGGCGATCGTACCGGTCGGCCGCCGTGGGGCTTCTGCGTTGTGGGCCGTGGTGCCTGCGGCGATATGCTCGTCCTCCACGTGCTCCGGCACGGGATGCCCGGGTAGCTCAGTCGGTAGAGCAGCTCACTCGTAATGAGCAGGTCAGGAGTTCGATTCTCCTCTCGGGCTCAGCCAGGAACCCCTGTGATCACCGCGAGCCGGTGGTTGCAGGGGTTTCGCCGTGCTGGGGGATCGCAGGTCACCAGCCGGCGGACACGTCCTCGATGATCGGTCGCGCGCGGTCGAGATCGCCGAGTCGGACGAGGATCCTCGCCATCGGCTTGATCCGAACCATGCGACCGAAGTGCCGCTCCTCCTGCGCCGTCGCGTCGATGCCCTCCTCGGCGAGGCGCATCACGACGATCTGCGACACCGCCAGTGCCACCAGGCCGCCCTCCACGATCCGATCAGGATCGCCGACCACCGTGTCGTTGTCGCCGAGCTTCGAGAGGAACCACTTCACGACTCCCATCCGACGTCCTTTCGATGGTCGTACGAGTGGTCAGGCGTCGATGTCGTCGAGGCGGGAACGCAGCGCCTCGAGCTCGGCCACCGCCTCGTCGGCCGACCGGCGGGCCAGCGATGCCTTCGCCTCGGCCTCGTCGGCCTGCTCCGCGAGGCGCGCCGCACGTCGTTCGACCCGCGACAGGTCACGCTCGATCGACCGGCGGCGACGCATCGCTTCTCGTCGAGCGGTCGCTTCTCGTTCGGCCTCGGCGCGTTCGGCGGCGAGCCGTTCACGTTCGCGCAGCGCGGCCTCGAGCTGCTCGGCGGCATCGGTGTCGTCCACCGCCGGCTCATCGGTCGCCACCGCCGGAGCAGCGTCGGCGGCGCCCGAGGACGTCGACTTCGCGGAGGTGCGGACCGATCGCAGTCGCCGGCGGGGGCGCGCCTCGCCCGAGTCGCCGTCCGGCGCGGCGGCCGACTGCTCGCCGTCCCCGGACGCTCCGTCCCCGGTCGGATCGGACAGCGGCCCGACGATCCCGAACGCGAAACCCGGCGCGTCGGCGTCGTCGCGCAGTGCGCCGATCGACAGCTGCCGTGCCACCTCACCCTCGGGGTCGGCACCCGCAGCGAGCAGCGTCGAGCGCATCCGTTCACGCATCGCATCCGACGTGAGGTCCCCCGCATCTGCGGCGCGCTCCACCAGGTTCGCCACGACCGAGTTGTACTCGGC
The DNA here is from genome assembly GCA_023423475.1 of Actinomycetes bacterium. Classification (GTDB taxonomy): domain Bacteria; phylum Actinomycetota; class Acidimicrobiia; order Acidimicrobiales; family Microtrichaceae; genus JAFAFN01. The sequence continues at coordinate 1,669 of JAFAFN010000047.1, forward strand.
CTGCGCCTCGCGGAGATCGGCCCCGCCCCCTCGCAACGAGGCCGCCACGGCGAGCGCCGCGTCGAGCAGTGCCAGGACCGCGCCGGGATCGGACCGTGCGAACTCGCTCAGCACCGATGCGGTGCGCGGCGGCTTGCGCAGCTTCGCCACCACCGCGGCAAGGTCCTTGTCGCCGTCCGCCCTGATCGCCTTGGCGAGCGCGTTCCGTCGCGCCACGAAGTCCGCCGCATCCTCCTGGTAGAGGGCGTCGACCTGCTCGTCGACCTCGGGTGACTCCTCGCTCATCTCGTCGCCAGCCGTCGTCGATGCACACCGAGATCATGCCGCGGTTCCACCCCCGGGATGGCCGCGCGGCCCGCTGGTAGCGCCCGCGGCCATGCATGACCTGATCGTCTCCGCGTTCATGACCCTCGACGGTGTGATGGAGGCCCCCGGCGGTGAGCCCACCCATCCACACACCGGCTGGGCGGGGGAGTTCATGAGCGCCGAGGCCCAGGACTACAAGTTCCGAGAGGTGCTCGACGCCGGCACGCTGCTGATCGGCCGCACGACCTACGAGAGCTTCGCCGGCGCCTGGCCGGGCTACGAGGGCCCGTTCGCCGATCGCATGAACTCGATGGAGAAGGTCGTCGTGTCGTCGACGCTCACCGAACCCGAGTGGGCCAACACCCGAGTGCTGGACGGCGACGTGATCGCCGGGGTCCGAGCCCTCAAGGAGCTCGACGGCGACCCGGTGTTGGTCAACGGCAGCGCCACCCTGGTGCACACGCTGCTCGCCGAAGGACTCGTCGACGAGCTGCGGCTGATGGTCGTCCCGCTGTCGATCGGCGACGGGCTGCGTCTCTTCCCTGCCGAGCGGAACCGCTTCGAGTGGGACCCGGTCGAGACCGTGCGGTTCTCCGACTCCGGAGCGAGGATCGACGTCTACCGCCTCCCGCCCACGGTGGACTGAGCCGGCTCGGGGAATCTGCACTCAGGGTGCGAACGTGGCCTCTTC
>JAFAFN010000074.1 GCA_023423475.1 Actinomycetes bacterium
GACCGAGGTGCCGCCACCGAGCTGCTCACCGACCCACGCAGGGATGCCCTCGCCGACCCACGCCGGAAGGTCGTAGGTGGCCATGCCGAGGTACTGGAACACGAAGCAGTGCATGAGCTCGTGGGCGAGGATCGCCCGGGTCTCCGCCGGCGCCTTGCGCTGTGCTCGTGGGCTCAGGTGGATGGTGCACGTCGCCAGGGAGTTCTCGTCGCAGTCACCCGGGTCCCCCCAGGTGTACGCGGTGCCGAGCCCGAGCTCACGATCGTCCAGCTGGATCGTGACGGGACGGACCATCTCGATCTCGCCGCCGAGCAGTCCTTCGATCTCGATCGTGAGTGCGTCGAGCTGCGAGCGGAACGGCGCCGCACCGGGCGAGTCGGCGGACATGACCTTCTGGCCGTAGCAGCCGGTCGTCGGGGCGGCGGCTGCGGGCGGCGCGGCCTGTCGAGCGCTGCGAGCCGGGACCGGGGCGCTGCGACCGTGCACGATCGGCGGCGCGGCGGGCTCCTCGACCGGGCTCAGCGCGGCGGCGAGCACGGCGCGTTGCTCCGCGTCGAGGTCCTGGTAGTGACGCAGGATCCACGCAAGGGCCATGGTGCCCTCGACCTCGTCGGGGTCGTGCTCGTTCGCCTCGACGTCGCTGCCGGGGATCGGGGCGATCGCGAGCTGGAACGCGTCGAGGGCCGTCTGCAGGCTCACCTCGCCGTCGGGGCCGATCTCGCCGAGCGTGCGGTCCCACATCGCAGGGGGGATCGGGGCGGGCGGCTCCTCGATCATGAACTCCTCGACCTCGTCGAGATCGTCGGCGGCGGGTTCCGAGGTCGAGGACTCGAGTGCCTCGACGACGGCAGGGGCGGGTTCGGGCAGCGCGGACTCCGCGGAGTCGCCCGCTCCGCCGCAGGCGGCGATCAGCGTGGCGGACGCGATGACGACGGCGAGCCAGGGGGATGCATGGCGGCGTGGTGATCTCATGTGAGCATCACACCGCGAGCAGCTCGCCGTTCCGTGAGCAATCGCTACTCAACTTCGCATCGCCCGGTCGCGGAGCTCAGTAGCCGGCACCCTCCATGGCTCCGGCCAGATCCGCCCGCTTCGAGATGCCCAGCTTCCCGTAGACCCGCTGCAGGTGGTTGTCGACGGTGCGCGGCGACACCACGAGCACCTCGGCGATCTCCCTGGTCGATCGACCCGATGCGGCGAGCACGGCGATCTCGCGTTCCCGTCGGGTGAGCAGCGCGGCGTTGGTCCCGTGGGCGAGCATCGGCGTGCGTGGCCCTCCGCACTCGGCCACCCACGCCTCGCAGCGCCGTCGCGACGCCGTCGCCGCCTTCGAGGACCCGGCGCCACGGTGCGCGATCGACGCCTCGTTCGCTGCTTCGGCTGCGAAGAGCAGCGCGCCCAGCGCGGCGAACCGCGATGCCGCGTCATCGAGCAGGTCGCCGTCCGCGGCGAGCAGTCCTCGGGCGAACACGACGCGGGCCGCCGACAACGGGCCGTCGACCAGCTCGCCGAGCTCGATCGTGCGCTCCGCGCCGAGGTCCCTCGCCCCCACCCGCACCAGGTCGTGGCGCAGCGTCGCCTCGAGACCGAATCGGCCATCCGCGCGGGCGACCTCGGCCGCGTCGGACAGGATGCGGATCGCTTCGGGCAGGTCGTCGCGCCCGACGTGGACCCACGCGCGTGCACGGTCGATGTCCAGATCCAGCATGCGCACCGCGGAGGGAGGTCGTCCGGTCGCGTCCGCGAGCGCCTCGCCGGCGCCGGCGACGTCGCCGCCGAGCGAGAGCGCCATCGCACAGAACGCGATGCTGGGCGTGGCGAGCGGATGCGACAGCTCGTCGTAGACGACGCCCGCTTCTCGGGAGTGGAGCTCGGCGTCGCGCCACCTGCCGACGGCGAGGTGGATCGTGGCGAGCGATCGACCGGCCCAGGCCTGCCCGTGTCGGCCGCCGTTGGCGACGGCGTCGTCGTAGACGGGCTGCACGACCTCGAGCGCACGATCGAGGTGGCCGAGCCCGACGAGTGCGAGCGCGACCGACGTCGCGCTCGTGGCCTCCTCGGGGGTCTGCGGTCGGCCGTGTGCCTGGCGTTGTGCCGCCAGGCCGAGCTCGGCGACGTGGAGCGCGTCCTCGAACCGTCCTCGTTGCTGCAGCACCATCGCGACGGACAGCGCGGCGATCGCCACGACGACGGGGTCGGGGTCGTCGAGCAGCGGCTCCGCCATCTCGAGCGCCTCGTCGAAGCGCACCTCGAACAGCGCGAAGTTCGCGAGCTGCGCGGCGAGCAGTGGCGGCACCTCGGTGGACTCGTCGGTTCCCTCGCCGTCATCGCCGTCGGCCGGTCCCGCAGCGGAGTTCCGCACGACCTCGGCGACGTCCTCACCCCGACCCAGACCACGGAACAGGTTGTCGGCCCGCGCCGTCGCGATGAGCGTGCGCTCCTCGTCGGTCATGTCGATCCGGTCGGCCGAGGCGAACACCTCCTCGGCCTCGTCGTGCAGGCCGAGCCCGTCGAGCACGCGCCCGTGCAGGTGCAGCGCCCGCACCCCGGCGCCTGCCTGCACCGCGAGTCGGGCGAGTCGTTCGGTCAGCTCCAGGTCGTTGCCGACACCGGCGTCCTCGGCGGTCGCCAGCAGCGCCTCGGGGTCCGCCGGGTCGCCGGCCTCGACCGACCAGAGGGCGTGGCGTCGCACGTCCTCGCGTCGTCGCAGGCCGTGGCCTGCGGTCCACCGCGCCAGGTGTCGCAGCAGCTCGGCGCGACGCACCGAGGTCAGCGAACCGCGGGCGACGTGGCGGTGGATGGGGTGCGCGAGGCGGATCTCGGTGCGGCTGCCGGCCCGGACGGTGCGCAGCAGCTCGATGCGCTGGAGCTCGTCGAGCGCGGCGTCCAGGCCCAACGACGACACCAGTCCCGGCGCGACGGGCTCGCCGAGCGCGACCAGGTCGAGCAGTTCGCGTCCCTCGGCGCTCAACCCTTCGAGTCGTCGCTCGACCAGCTCCGACAACCTCGGCGGCACGTCGAGCGGGCCGACCTGGATCCACATGCCCGACTGCTCGACGAGCGTGCCCGAGGTGCGGAGTCCGGTCACGAGCTCGCGCACCATCTGCGGGCTGCCGTCGGTGGCACCGTGCAGCGCGTGCGCGGTGCCACCCTCGACCCGCCCACCGAGGATCGTCTCGATCATCAGGTCGTGCGCGGCTCGGCCCAGCGGCGCCAGGTCGATGCGGACCAGGTCGTCCTTCCACAGCTCGACCAGCGCGTCGGGCTGCGGCTCGCCGGCACGGACGGTCAGCAGCAGCGCGACCCGACGGGTCAGCGCGAGCTGCATCAGCAGCGCGGCCGACGCGTCGTCGAGCAGATGGGCGTCGTCCACGTAGAGCACGGGCCGCACACCCTCGGGCACCTCCGCGACGATCGCGTCGGCTCCTCGACGCAACCGGACGTAGCTGTCACCGTCGCCGAGTCCATCGGCCGGCAAGAACGGGGCGAACGCACCGAAGGGGATCGACGCCGCCGCCCGCGTCGCCGGCACGTAGATGACGGGCACGTCGGCGCGGGCCGCGACCTCGTCGCCGACGCGGGTGCGCCCGACTCCCGCGGGACCCATGACGACCACACCCGACGCACCTGGTGAGGCGAGCGTCCGCAGCGCTGCCGCGACCTCGTCGTCACGCCCGACGAGGGGCCAACCGTCCGCATCACCCGCTCGATCCACGTCGCAGATCCTGCCACTCGGCGGGCGCCGCACGGAACGCGGTCCGGCCGATCAGGGCTCGACCGGGCCCGGTCGAGCAGCGCGGCCGGTCAGGGCAGGGCGAGGCGGAACACCTTGCGGATCACCGAGCCGAACTGCTCGACCAGCGATCCGGTGTTGTAGGTCAGGCCGTGGCGCTCACAGACGTCGCGCACCTTCGGGGCGATCTCGGCGTAGCGGTTCGACGGCAGATCGGGGAACAGGTGGTGCTCGATCTGGTGGTCGAGGTTGCCCGAGAGCAGGTTCATGAGCCGCCCGCCGTCGAAGTTCGCGCTCCCGAGGATCTGGCGGCGGTACCACGCGCCCCTCGACTCGCCCTCGACCTCGTTCGCGGGGAACACCTCGACGCCGTCGGGGAAGTGGCCGCAGACGATCACCGAGAACGACCAGACGTTGCGGACGAGGTTGGCGACGAGCGCGCCGGTGGCCGATGCCACGACACCGGGCACTCCGAAGGGCGCCGAGAGCAGCGGGAACGCCACGTAGTCCTTCGCAACCTGCGTGCGGATCTTGCCCAGCGTCTCGACCAGCTTGGGCCGCAGCTCCGACAGGGGACGGCCGTCCGCGCGGGCCGAGGACAGGTCGTGCATGCCGACGCCGTACTCGAAGAGCAGGGCGAGCACGACGAAGTAGAGCGGCTGGGCGACGTGTGCGGGATGCCAACGCTGCGACTCGTCGATGCGGATCACGCCGTAGCCGATGTCGTGGTCCATGCCGGCGACGTTGGTCCACTGGTGGTGCATGTGGTTGTGCGTGTGGCGCCACTGGGTCGAGGGGCAGACGTTGTCCCACTCCCAGGTCGTCGAGTGGATCTGGTCGTCGCGCATCCAGTCCCACTGGCCGTGCATGACGTTGTGGCCGATCTCCATGTTCTCGAGGATCTTCGACAGCGAGAGCATGGCCGTGCCCGCGAGCCATGCCGGCGGAAGGAAACCGACCCACAACGCGGCCCGTCCGCCGAGCTCGAGGCTGCGCTGCCAGCGCAGGATCCCGCGCAGGTAGTCAGCATCACGTTGGCCGAGCGAGGCCAGCACCTCGTCGCGGATCGCGTCGAGCTCGTCGGCCAGGCGGTCGAGGTCCATGTCCTCGGGCGTGGCGACGCTCGGAACGGTGTCGATGGTGGTCGGGAGCGGTCGGTCGATGACGGCGGTCATGGGTACCTCCTGGGGGCGTTCGGTCAGACGGATGAGCAGCGAGGACGGTCAGAGGTCGAGCACGACGTCGCCGTCGGCCGACGAGACGCACAGCTGGACGTGCTCGCCCTCGCTGCGGCGGCGACCGTCGCGCAGGTCGGTGACGCAACCGGATGCGAGTCGTGTGGTGCACGTGTGGCAGATCCCCATGCGACAGCCGTTGGCGGGGGTCAGGCCCGCGGACTCGGCGACCTCGAGCAGGGGGACACCTTCGGGCGCAGCGGCCACGACATCCGCGTTGGCGAACAGCGCGAGCGCGTTCGACGACGGTGTCTCGGGAGCGGCGCGACGCGGCGACCGCGTGCTCGGTCGGAACCGCTCGACGTGCAGTCGGTCGTCGATCCCCTCGGTGGCCCAGATGGACGTGGCCGCATCGAGCATCGACTCCGGTCCGCAGACGTGCGCGTCGCGGTCGCGCCAGTCGGGGCATCGCTGGTCGAGACGGTCGCGGGTCAGGCGGTGAGAGCCGTCGGCCCGGGAGTGCACCGGGACGACCTCGAGCCCGGCATGACGGGAGGAGAGCTCGTCGAGCTCCTCGGCGAAGAGCGCTCGCTCGGCGTTCACGCTGTGCGCCAGCACCACTGCGTCGATGTTGACGCCCTGTCGGTCGAGCCAGCGCAGCACCGCGACGGTCGGGGTGATACCGCTGCCGCCAGCGACGAAGAGCATCGGTGCCGACGGCGACCGTTCGACGCGCTCGGCACCACCGGCGGCGGGCGACAACTGCACGATCTCGCCCGGCCGGGCGTCGTGCACGAGATGTGGGGCGACCACACCACCCGGTGCCGCCTGCACGGTCACCTCGAGCAGCGGGTCCCCCGGCACCGACGTCAGCGTGAAGCTCCGGTGGTGGCGAACACCGTCGATGTCGACGCCGAGGGTGACGAACTGACCGACGCGGTGCCCCTGCCAGGCGGCACCGGGGCGGATGCGCACCGACGCGGCATCCACACCTCGCGGCTGCACCGACACGATGCGTCCCCGGGCCCGCACACCCCAGAGCGGGTGCACCGTCGAGAGGAACGCGTCGACGTCGAGGGGGCTGGTGAACCGGTCGAGGATGCGTTGCGCCGTCGAGAGGACCATGACAGTAGACACTGACAATGACAGTTCCCACTGTCAAGGCTTCGTGTCAGTGTTCACTGTCACGATCTGTGCCACGCCCCGGATCAGATGGCATCATCGAGGTGTGAGCCCACGCCGAAGCAAGCCAGCGACCGAGGAGCCGACCTCCCCCGACGAGGACGGCCCGAACGACCCCGGCGCCGGCGATGACATTCCGCCCGGGCAGCAGTCCGGGGACGACGACAGCCCCGCCGAGGAGCTGCTCACCATCGAGGAGCTGAGCGAGCTCAGCGGCATCCCGGCACGCACCATCCGCTACTACCAGGCCGAGAAGCTGCTCGAACGCCCCGAACGGGACCGCAAGGACGCTCGCGTCGCCCGCTACGGACCGCACCACGTCGAACGTCTGCGCCTGGTGGGCGAGCTGCGCGACCGTGGACTCAAGCTGCCCGCCATCCGCACGTTGCTGCAGGAGGGCGACGCCTCGGCGCTCGTCGCGGACTGGCTCGGCCTCGACGAGCAGCTGCGCGGCTCGTGGGGTCCCGACGCGCCGCGACTCGTCACCCGCGACGAGCTCGCCG
>JAFAFN010000077.1 GCA_023423475.1 Actinomycetes bacterium
GGCTGGGTGAGGGCGCCCAGGTCGACGCCGGGGTGGGCGAGGAACAAGAAGATGACGCCCCAGATCATGAAGACGTTCCACTCGAGGGGGACGCCCATGGGGAAGCTCGAGATGATGCCGAGGTGGAACAGGATCATCACGATGCCCGCGGTGGTGGTGACCCAGCCGCCGTTGCTGAAGATCAGGATCGCCGGCACCAGGAACTCGACGACGGTCGCGGTGTGGGCGAGCACGGTGGCCGCGGTGCTCGGGCGGAGGTCGTCGGGGAAGTCGCGGTGCAGGTGGCGGCGGAGACCGCCGAACCGGGTGAGCGGGCTGTTGGCCTGCATGGCGGCCATGACGAAGGGGAAGTGGTGGTTGATCTTCGACGTCGCCGCGCCCCACCAGATCGCGAGCATCACGAACTTCGCCGCGGTGATCTGGTCGCTCGCCGCGAACAGGTAGGTGATCGCGAACGAGCCGTAGACCTCGCCGCGTGCGGCGAGGAAGATCACCTGGTCGCGCAGGCCGATCAGCACCAGCAGGCCGACGACGACCGCGACCTCGGTGCGGGTGAGCGCGCCGACAAGCGCGACGACGATCGACACCAGGAACGCCGCGTAGATGATCACGTCGACGACGCTGCGGGTGTCGCTCCCGGTGAGCGGGATGCGCCCCTTGAACGGTGGCAGGCGGATGGTGCCCGGGCGCAGCCAGTACAGCGGCGAGCCCATCGGGGGGATGAACCGCAGATTGAGCGGCCCGAACCCGCAGCCCAGTCCGAGCACCTCGAACAGCATCGTCCAGAGGGCGAACTTGAAGAACACCTCGGGCCGCGTCCACCACGAGGCGGGGTTGAACCAGCCGTCGATGCCGGGTGTGGTCATCACGAACGCCCAGCCGATCGCGACGAACACGATCATCTTGACGAGGTACATCAGCACCACGACATCGGGTGACCCGAAGCCGTGCTCGGCGAAGTGCTTCGCCATAGGCCGCATACGGTCCTGGCGGCTCTGGTGGTCCCACTCGTCGTGGTCGACGACGGGCAGGTTGGGCTCGATGAAACCCATTGCATCCCCCTGGATGAGCACTCGGCGCGGAGCCGATCCCGAATCTCCGATGCACAGTACACACTTCGGGCAAAGTGTGTACTGTGCGCGCCGTGAGTACCCGAGAGCGGATCCTCGACGCCGCGGAGTCGTGCCTCCAGCGTGACGGGATCCGCCGGACGACCGTCGCCGCGGTCGCGGCCGAGGCCGGGTTGTCGCGGGCGTACGTGTATCGCTTCTTCGACGACAAGTCGACGCTCGTGTCCGCCGCGCTGATCCGTCGGGACGAGACGTTCTGGTCCGACGCCGCCCAGCGGGTGGCATCGGCCTCGAGCATCGCCGGCATGGTCGCCGAGGCGGTGCTGCTCTCCCGCGCGGCGCCGTTGGGTCCGCTCGCGCTGCGACTCGCTGAGGCCGAACCGCTCGAGTTCGCCTCGGTGGTGGGCACCTACGTCCAGGACATCGTCCCGGGTCTGTCGGGTTTCTGGGTGGACCAGCTGCGCCAGGCCAAGGAACGTGGCCTCATCCGCGAGGACCTCGATCTCGAGGTCGCCGCCGAGTGGGTGATCCGGATGCTGGTCTCACTCGTCGGCATCCCGGGGCGCGCCGTGGATGCCGACGACCGGCAGTCGCTGGTGGTCTACCTCGAGACGTTCCTCAGCCCCGCCTTTGGACCCGGCTGAGGGATGCAGCGGCTCCCTCGCTGACGCCGTCGTCGATGCCCGCGCATCGCTAGCCTCGGCGAGTCGGCTGGCTCGGCGCACGCCGCTCGGGTCGACACCAGGGAGGGATCGTGATCGAGCAGCTCGGCAGGTCCGCGCTCTGGCTGGTGATGGCGCTGGCGGTCGTCTCCGTCGGCCTCGGCGTGTGGGGCGACCCGTGGTGGTTCCTCGCCGAGGCGGTGCTCGTCCCGCTGGTCCTCCTCGGCGTGTGGGACCTGGTGCAGACCCGCCACAGCATCCTGCGGAACTTCCCGATCCTGGGGCACTTCCGCTTCCTCATCGAGGGCGTCGGCGCCGAGCTCCACCAATACCTCGTCGAGAGCAACACCGACGGCCGGCCCTTCGACCGCGACACCCGCTCGCTCATCTACCAGCGTGCGAAGAAGGTGGCCGACAAGAAGCCGTTCGGCACCGAACTCGACGTCTACGCGGACGGCTACACCTGGCTGGCGCACTCGATCGCCCCACGGCCGATGCCGGAGGACCCCGTCGCCGCGCTCCGGGTCACCGTCGGCGGGCCGCAGTGTGCGCAGCCGTATTCGCTGTCGGTGCTGAACGTCTCGGCGATGAGCTTCGGGGCGCTCGGTGGCAGCGCGGTGCGAGCGATCAACAAGGGCGCGAAGGACGGCGATTTCGCCCACGACACCGGCGAGGGCGGCATCTCGCGGTACCACCGCGAGCACGGTGGCGACCTGATCTGGCAGATCGGCACGGGCTACTTCGGGTGCCGGACACCCGACGGTGAGTTCGACCCGGAGCTGTTCGTGGCGACCGCCGCGGACCCCCAGGTGAAGATGATCGAGCTCAAGATCTCCCAGGGTGCCAAACCGGGCCACGGCGGCATCCTGCCCGCCGCCAAGGTGACCGAGGAGATCGCCGAGGCGCGCCTGGTGCCGGTCGGCCAGGACGTGTTCTCACCGACGCACCACCGTGCGTTCTCGAACCCCGCCGAGATGGTTGCGTTCATCGCCACGTTGCGCGAGCTCTCCGGGGGCAAGCCCGTCGGGTTCAAGATCTGCATCGGTGACCCCCGCGAGTTCGCCGCCATCGTGAAGGCGATGATCGAGTTCGACACCTACCCCGACTTCGTGGTCGTCGACGGTGGTGAGGGCGGCACCGGCGCCGCACCGCTCGAGTTCTCGAACTCGCTGGGCATGCCGCTCGTCGAGGGGCTGATGCTGGTGCAGAACGTGCTGATCGGCGCCGGGGTCAGGGACCGGATCCGCGTCGGCGCCAGCGGGAAGATGGTCACCGCCTCGGCGATCGCCCAGTCGATGGCGCTGGGCGCGGACTGGTGTAACTCGGCGCGCGCCTTCATGATGTCGGTCGGTTGCATCCAGGCGCAGCAGTGCCACACCAACCGTTGCCCGGTCGGCGTCGCCACGCAGGACCCTCGACTGCAGCGGGCGTTGGTGGTCGAGGACAAGTCCGTGCGTGTGCGGCAGTTCCACCGCAACACCGTGCACGCGCTCGCCGAGATCGTCGCTGCGATGGGCCTGGACCATCCGTCGCAGCTCGAACCCGACCACGTGATCCGTCGCGTCAGCCAGTACGAGGTGCGCACCTTTGGCGAGATCCACCCGACGCTGCCGAGCGGTGCCCTGATCGACGGCGTCGCCCCGGAGCGGTTCCAGGTCGTCTGGGACCACGCTCGCACCGACATGTTCCGACCGGCCCTCGGTCGTCTGCGCTGAGCCGGGTCAGCCGGACGACGTCGTCGAGCTCGGCGTCGCGCCGGGTGTCGTCCCAGCCGAGCTCGTCGGCGGCCACCGCGGCGACGGCTTCGAGCA
>JAFAFN010000085.1 GCA_023423475.1 Actinomycetes bacterium
GCTCTGGGTCCATCCGAAGACCCAGGGGATGGCGCGCAGGTCGTCGAGACCGCCGTCGGCGCCGACACCACGACGTGCCGGTCGTGAGCCGAGGTGCAGGGCTCCGAGCTCCTCGACCGGCGTCGACGCGAGGAAGTACCGGACCAGCGAGGGGTGGTCGACCAGGCTGCGATAGCGCGCCAGCGCGACCTCGGACACCGAGCCCATGACCGCGTCCCAGCGCTCGAGACGCTCGGCTGGGACTGACGACTCCGTGTGGAAGGCGCTGGCGGCCACCACGGCGCCGATCGTGCGGCGGAGGTTGTCGTCCGCGAGTCGCGGCGTGCCGTACTTGTCCGAGATCACCTCACCCTGCTCGGTGATCTTGATCGAACCCCGCAGCACGCCGTAGGGCTCCGAGAGGATCGCGTCCTGGGTCGGACCGCCTCCGCGGCCGGCGGTGCCACCTCGGCCGTGGAACAGCCGGAGACGGACCCCGTGGCGTGCGGCGACGTCCCGCAGCGCCCGCATCGCGCGGTGGATCTCCCAGCGCGAGGTCGTCGTCCCGCCGACCTTGTTCGAGTCCGAGTAGCCGAGCATGACCTCCTGCACGTCGCCGCGCAGCTCGACGATGCGGCGATAGGGCGGCGTGGACAGGAGGCGGTCGAGGATCTGTCCGCCGCGCCGCAACGACGACACCGTCTCGAGCAGCGGGACGAAACCGATGGACGCCAGATCGCCGTGCAGATCGACGAGTCCCGCGTCGCTCGCGAGCACCGCAGCGGCGAGCACGTCGTCCGCGTCCTCGGTCATCGACACGATGTAGCTCTCGACCGCGTCGTCGCCGTCCCGTTCGATCGCACGGCGGATCACCCGGAACACGCCATGGGTGCGTTCATCGACCTCGTCGAGGTCGAGCGCCGCGGTCGACACGGGGCGACCGGCAGCGAGCTCGTCGGCGAGGAACCGGAGCCGCTCGGCACGAGAGCGCTCGCCGTAGTCGATCGCCTCGGTGCGCGTCCGCGACGACGCCGCACTCCTGGCACCCCGATCGAGGCGGCCGTAGAGCACGCCGACCAGTGCGTGCAGCCGACGAGCGTCCTCACGCACGTCGAGGGTGGCCATCGTGAAGCCGAAGGCGACGAGCTCCCTGAGGAACCGGTCGAGCGGCCCCGTGGCCACCTGCTCGCCACCGTGTGCGCAGAGCGATCGCCGCAGCACGAGCAGGTCCTCGACCAGCGCGACGGGTCGGCGGTAGGCATGGTCGGCGTCAGGGTCCTCGGCTGCGAGCACGACACGCGCACGCAGGTACTCGAGCGCCTTGCGGTGCACCTCTTCGGCGGCCCCTGGGCCGCCCCGGTCACGCAGTGCGGGGAACCACTCGCCGTAGCGGACGCAGAGCTCCTCGAGCTCGGCGTCCCGTCCGACGATGCGCGCCGACACCGACAGCTCGACGGCCAGGACCTCGAGTCCCCGGCGGACGTGCTCCAGGCCACGTCGACGCTGGAGCGCCAGGACCTCGTCGGTCACCGCCGGGGTGACGAACGGGTTGCCGTCGCGGTCGCCGCCGACCCAGCTGCCGAAGCGCAGCGGTCGAGCGGTCGGTGGCACGACCACACCCCGGCCGTCGGTCGTCGTGGTGAGACCCAGTGCCTCGGGCACGCCCGTCGAGAGGTCCTCGAGCAGGCGTGGCACCACCTTCGAGCGCAGCTCGTCCAGCAGGTCGATCACGACCAACGCCTCGTCGAGCGGCGTCGGTGCACGGAGGCGCAGCTCGTCGGTCTGCCAGAGCAGGTCGACCACCTCGCTCACGTGCCGATCCACGCGTGCCCGTGAGCCGGGCCCGAGCCGGACGTCCGCGCGCTCGTCGAGCAGCTCGGCGATCTGGCGCCGTTTGTGGCGCACCGAGCGACGTGTCGACTCCGTCGGATGTGCGGTGAACACCGGGCGGACGTCGAGCGAGGCGATCAGCTCGTGCGCGCTCGCCGCGTCGAGGGTCCCTCGGGACGGCAGGTAGCGGGACCAGTCCCCGTCGAGGTCGCTGCCGTAGGGCACTCGCTGCACCTGCTCGGCGAGGTTCGCCAGGTGGAAGTAGGACGAGAACGCCCGGACCAGCTTGATCGCCGTGGGCGCATCGAGGCCCGACACCAGGCTGGTGAGCTCGTCGACCTCGGCGGAGCCGCTCCGCACGCGCTTCGACGAGGCGCGGACCTCTTCGACGAGTGCCAGGAAGTCGTCGCCCTCCTGTCGGCGGAGCGTGTCGCCGAGCTGCGCGCCCAGCCGCCGGATGTCGTCGCGGAGCGCTCGGTCCGCGGCCTGGTCGGGATCCACCCTCCGATTCTTGCGCGAGCCCGGGTGCAGCGGGTCAAGGCAGTGTTGCCACTTCGTGACGGTCCGTCGGGCGCATCGCCCCGACGACCCCGCGGCGTGGGGTCAGCTCACGCGGTCCAGGGCGGTCGCGGGGACGTGGCTCACGTCGGACTCGTCGAACTCACGCAACCAGCAGGCGAACTCCAGCAGCACGCCGTCGGGGTCCTGGAAGTAGATCGACCGCACGTAGACGCCCGGATGGAGGTCCCGACTGATGCCCCACTCGCTCTCGTCGTGGTTCGCGACCTCGGTGCACTCGACGCCCGCGGCGACGAGCCGATCGCGGTACTGCTCGATCTTCTCGGGCGGCACGGCGAAGGCCACGTGGTTCATCGAGCCGACCGCGCTCGTCAGGTCACCCTGGTCGGGCCGGGCGGCGGGCGCCGAGATGCCGGGCACGGCCTCCGGGGCCTCGGGGAACCAGAAGAAGGCGAGGCAGTCACCGCCACCGCAGTCGAAGAAGAAGTGCTGGCCCATGCCCGCCGGGAGCTCGATCGTCTTGACGAGCGGCATCCCGAGCACACCCGAGTAGAAGTCCACCGTCGCCTGCATGTCGCGGCACACCAGCGCCAGGT
>JAFAFN010000142.1 GCA_023423475.1 Actinomycetes bacterium
CCCCCACCGTCGTCGAGGAGATCGCCGCCGCGTACGTCATCGAGATCGAACGCCACCACCCCCGTGGTCCGCTGTCGCTCGCGGCGGTGTCGCTGGGTGGCTACGTGGCGTTCGAGGTCGCGCAGCAGCTCGTCGCGCGTGGTCGCGACGTCTCGGTCCTGGCGCTCTTCGACTCCGAAGGACCCGGTGGACGGCCGTCGGTCGACACCCGTCAGCGGATCGCGATCCACCTGGGCCGCCTGCGGTCGGGCAGGCTCGCCTACCTGCTCACCAGCGGCGGACGCCTGCGCGACCATGCCAGACGAGCACTCGACACCCTGAGCGTGCGGATCGACCGCGCACTCGGACGGCGGACCCCCGACGCCAGGTGGTCCCACCAGTTCGTGATGGCGAACGTCGAGGCGGCGGACCGCTACGTCGCTCGGCCGTACCCGGGTGCGATCTCCGTGTTCCACGCCGAGGACGAGGTGTTCGATTCGCCCGAGGCGATCGGGACCGCGTTGGGGTGGGCGTGCGTGGCCGCGGGCCCGATCGAGGTGGTCGAGGTGTCCGGAGGGCACATGTCGATGCTCGAGGAGCCCCACGTGGCGTCGCTGGCCTCGGTGCTGCGCGACGCGATGGATCGCACGACGCGCTGAGCCGTCGACACGGCCAGGCTCAGCCGACCACGAGGCGCCAGTCGGCTCCCGTGGTGGTGGCCCGCAGCACACGACCGCCGGCGACGTCCTCGAGCTCGACGTCGTCGAGCCCGTCGGTCGTCGTGGGGTCGGTCGGCTCGGCGCCGTCGATCGTCGGCAGCCACACCACGAGCTCGCCACCGGTCGCCGCGCCGGTTCCTGCAGCAGTGAGTGCGCCGGTGCCCGGCTCGCTGACCAGCTCGGTCAGGTGTCCCGGTGCAGCCCGCGGGTAGGCACGTCCGAGGATCTCGAGGAACTCCTCGGTCGGGCCGATGTCGGTGTCGTTGGACGGGTCGTCGGGACCGGGACAGGCCCGGGTGATCAGGTGGACCTGATCCTTGGTCGCCGGTCGTCCAGGGCCCTCGACCGAGTGCGGATCCCCGCAGGTCTGGCGCCACTGCCACCAGGTCCCGCCGAGGAACCGGCGGTCCTCCTCGCTCGCGTAGCGCGTGGCGACCGCCAGAGTGTCCGCCTCGGTGTTCCAGAAGCCGTACTCGCCGATCCACAGCGACGCGTCGAGCGCCTCGGCGTCGGATTCGTAGATGTCGAAGGTCTGCTCGAGGGTCAGCACCGACTGGATCGACTCGGCGTAGTTGTGCGGTGCGTAGACCAGCTGGTCGTCGTCCACCACGTCGGGCAGCAGCGCGTTGTGGGGGAGCGGGTGCAGCTGGAGCGGCTCGACGAACACCGGCGTGGCCGCGGCGCCCTCGTCCTGCTCGACGGCACGGATCGCCTCGATGGTGGCCTGCGTCCAGGAGCTGAACGCCGCCTGGTTCTGCTCGGCGGGCGGTGCGAGGTTCGGTTCGTTCAGGAGGTTGTAGCCGGCGATGCCGGGTGTGTCCGCGAAGCGCCGGGCGATGTGGGCCCACACCTTCGTCAGCTGACCGGCGATGCCGTCGGTGTCGGCGTGGAAGTTGGCGAAGGCCTGCTCGACCGCCGGTGCCGCCTCCCGTCGGGAGCCCTCGGGGCGACAGGTGGTCGCCCCGTCGGTGATCGTCGCCCACTCAGGCGCGCCGTCCCAGCCGATCACGGCGACGGTGCCGTCGGGGCAGGTGGTGCCGTCCGGGGTGGCGCTCGACATGCCCCACGCGTCCTGGTGCACGTCGAGCACGACGTAGATGCCGCGCTCGTTCGCGGCGTCGACCGCCGCCTCGACCTCGTCGAGGTAGCCCTCGTCGATCTCGTCGCGGGCGGGCTCGAGCCGGGACCACGACATGAGCAGCCGCACGACCGAGAACCCGTTCGCTGCCATCGTGTCCCAGTCGTCGTCGGTCACGGGTGCGGTCGGCGCGACCGCCGGGTCGGCCTGGGCGTACTCGCCGAGCGCGTTGACGTTGGCGCCGCGCAGCAGGACCTGACGACCCTGGTCGTCCACGATGCGTCGGTTCTCGACGTGCAACGGTCGGAGCTCGATCGTCGAGCTGGGTCGTGTGGTCGTGGTCGATGCCCGGTCCTCGGATGTCGGGTCGTCCGAGGCGCCGTCGGATGAGCCGGTGCACGATGCCGCGAGCAGGGCGAGCACGACACACGACAGGGCAGCGACGACAGAGCGGGTCCGGATCGGCATCCGGTGAGTCTGGCAGCACGACGCACCGGGCGGCGACGCAGACGCGAGACTTCGGCGATGGGTGACACGACCGAGGACGCGGTGTTCGGTGAGCTGGCGGCGCGCTGCCCGTTCGACATGGGGGTGAGCAATTGGCGCGTGGTGACCCAGGAACAGGTGGACGTGCACGCCCGGACCTCCGGCGACGCCCAGTGGATCCACAACGACCCCGAGCGTGCGGTGCGTGAGTCGCCCTTCGGAGGTCCGGTCGTGCAGGGCTTCCTGCTGCTGGCGCTGCTCACCGAGCTCTCCTCGGGCCTCACCTTCCCACCGGTCGGGCCGGTCACCGCCATGGTCAACTACGGCTTCGACAGGGTCCGGTTCGTGCGCCCCGTGCCCGTCGGGTCACGCGTGCGTCTGCGCGGCAACCTGTCCTCGGTCGAGTCGCGGGGTGAGGACCGTGCCGTGCTGGCGGTGGACGTCGAGGTGGACGTCGACGACGGGATCGACGCCCCCGCCGTGGTCGCCCGGTGGCTGTTCCTGGTCCAGCGCTGAGCGCAGCGGGTTCCTCGGGTCTCAGACGCGGATGAGCTTCTGCTCGCCGACGCCGAAGATGCCGTCGACGCGCAGGTCGACCTGCTCGGTGTGGATCCGACCCTCGAACCAGCCGTAGGGCGCGTGGTACTCGGCGAGTGCGCGGCGAGGACCGACGTGCATCTCGCTGCGAACCGTCGGCTCGAAGCGCACGTCGACCGCACCGGACTCGTCGCGCACGAACCAGGTGCCCATCGGACCCTTCGGGCGCTCGACGTGGACCGGGGGAAGGCGGTGCACCGCGTCGCCCAGCCAGACGGCGTTCTCGTTGTACACCTGCGGGTCACGGATCTGGTTGTCGGTCAGGTTGAAGCCCTCGACCCTGCCGTCCTCGGCGCGACGGACACCGGTGACCCAGTCGTACTGCATGGGCCGGGGGTAGTCGCCGTGATGGTCGTCGAGGATCATGAACGCCCGATCGGCGGACAGCTCGACCACCTCGGGTCCGATCCGCATCGTCCCGGCGAACGGCATCATCGCCTTGTGGGAGTACAGCGCGCGGTCGTCCCGGTCCGACGGGAACGGATGGCAGATCACGAGGTGGCCAGCTCGACCCGCAGCGCAGTCACCCACGCCGTGCAGCTCGAGTGCCGGGAGCGGGTCGAACGAGCGGCGTCCGGGGTGGCTCGCGTCGATGGTGAGGCGCCCGGCGCCCATCTCGTTGCCGATCGAGATCGAGAAGTCGCCGCGCCGGCCGTGGGAGCGGGTGCCCGAGAGGCCACGCGCGACCGACAGCGAGCTCGACGGGACCTTGGTCTCCCAGCGGTGGATGGTTCCGGTCTCCTTGTGGACACCGAGCACCTGCAGCAACGCGATCGACTTCGTGTCGTAGACCGCGCCCAGTACGAACCAGTCGTCGTCGCCGAGCTGGAACGCCTCCCATTCCTTGAGCCGCAGGTTCCGGGCGGTTCGGCGGAGCTGACCCCCGGCGCCCGAGCCGTCGGCGACGTCGAGCGGGTTGATCTCGCCGATGGGCCCGTCGTAGGTCCCGAACCGGTACTCGCCGTCGATCACCAGCGACTCCGGCGGCGGCTCTCGATCGGGCGGCAGGGTCGGCTTGGGCTGGCTCGGCTGGGTCACCCGGATCAGTAGAGCTCCGCAGCCCCGACGGAGCAATCGGGGACCGTCCTGCGGCGGCCACCTGCCCGGGTCTGGTCGCGAATGCTCAGAGTCGCCGAGCGGACGTCGATGGAACGACATGCCGAAACTTCGTCACCCACGCCGGGTCGTGCACGTGGTGATCGTCGCCTCGGCCGTCCTGACCGCCGTCGTCGCCGCCCTGGCCGTCCCGTCGGCGACCACCGCCTCCGCATCGATCGACCCCGACGGCACGCCAGGTGTCCCCGTCGACGGGGTCCCCTCCGAGATCCTCGTCACCGCCCTGGCCGACGGACGGTCCGTCGACGGCTGGCTCGACCCCAGCGGCAGCACCTCGGACCCCGCAGTGCCGTACCCGCCGAGCCACAGCGGCTTCGACTTCACCCCGATGGACTTCGCCGGCCTCGTGGACGCTGCCCCGCCGGAGGGAGCCCCGCCCACGCTCTCGCTCTACTGCACCGACATCAGGACCGACACCTCGATCGGCTACGGC
>JAFAFN010000276.1 GCA_023423475.1 Actinomycetes bacterium
TCCACCACCAGGTCGCGGCGCTGCTCGCCGAGCACGACGCGCCGGCGCCGGTCATCGCCACCCACGCCCTCGCCGCTGCCGAGGTCGCACCGCTGCCCGCGGCGCTGCGTGCGATCGACGCGGCGACCGCTGCGGCCGCCGTCGGCGCGCACGCCGATGCGGCGCTCTGGTTCGAACGGGCAGCGGCGGCTGCGGCGACCTCGACGGGCGGTGCCACCCTCGAGGTCCGAGCGCTGGTGGGCAGGGGCGACTCGCTCCGACTGGCCGGGTCCGAGGATCAGGAGGACGCGCTCTTCGCCGCGGCCGACGCCGCGCTCGCGCTGGGGGACCCGAACCTGATCGGCGACGCCGCCTTCGCGGTGCTGCAGCTCGGCGCGACCACCGAGTCGGGCTCGCTGCACGGGCGTGCCATCGAGCTCGCCGGGCGTGCGCTCGACGTCGTCACCGATCCGGACCAGCGGGCGCTGGTGGCGGGCGCCGCGAGCCTCACGCACTCGATGACGGGGGAGTCGAGGCGCTGTCGCGAGCTGTTCCTGAACGCGGAGGAGTGGGCGACGTCGTCGGCCACCCGCCGCCACGTGCTGCCGTTCGCCTACCTCGCGCTGGGCCATCCGGCGGACCTCGACCTGCGGTCCCGTCTGACCGAGGAGCTGCTCGTGCTCGCCGCCGACGCGGGTGACCCGATCGCCTCGTTCGAGGGCCACCAGCTCGCGTTCTCGGTGGCGCTCCAGCGGGGGGACGGCGAGACCGTGCGCCGCTCGCTGGGCGAGCTCGAGACGCTGATCCACCAGGTCGGTGACGTCGGGCGTCGCTGGGCGCTCGAGTTCCAGCGGTCCGCGGTGGCGCACCTCGACGGCGAGCTGGAGCGAGCCGAGCGGCACGCCGAGGTGGCACTCGAGGTGTTCTCGTCGGTGTCGCCGTCGCGTGCGCTCGCCACCTATGGGGGCCAGCTGCTGCCGTTGCGGATGGCCCAGGGCCGCCTCGACGAGCTGGTCGACACCCTCGAGGCGTTGGTGAGCGAGCAGCCGGGTGTGCCGGCCTGGAACGCGGCGCTGGCGCTGGCGCTGGCAGAGGGTGACGACCTCGAGCGAGCGGGCCGACTCGCCGCATCGGCGCTCGACGACGTGGTCGAGGACTTCACCTGGCTGGCCGCGCACCTCATCGGAGGTCGAGCAGCCGCACGCTGCGGTGACACCGCGCTCGTGGCGCGGTACCTCGAGCGGCTCTCGCCGTGGTCCGGCGTGATCTGTTGGCAAGGCACCTGCTCGTACGGTCCCGTCGACGCGGTGCTCCACCTGCTGCACCGCGCCGCGGGTGACGAGGTCGCGGCAGCGCACCACCGCGAGGTCGCGGTGCGGCTCTCGGAGACCCTGGGCGCACCGGTGTTCGCGGGCGAGCTCCTCGCTGGCTGAGGCGAACGACCGTCCAGCCAAGTTGTGACAGGAGTCGTCGCGAACAAAACCTGACTACCCCTATCGGAATTCAAGGAATTGCAGTACGGTGTCCCCGACCACAGCCGATCGCACCGCAGCCGCTCGCACCGCAGCGAGCGTGAGAAGGAGACACCGCCATGACCGACGTCCTGCCCGACGGGGAGCTCGCTCCGCTGGATCCGTCCGTCGCCGTGCGTCCGCTCTCGGGCCACACGGGCGCCGAGATCTCGGGGATCGACATCTCGCAGCCCCTGAGCGACCTCGAGCGGGGCGTGATCGAGGACGCCCTCGCCACGTGGAAGGTCGTGGTCTTCCGGGACCAGCGCATCGGCCACCGGGAGCAGATCGACTTCGCCCGCCAGTTCGGTGAGCTGACCTATGCCCATCCCTACGACAACGACCCGCCCGCCGGCTTCCCGGAGATCTTCACGGTGTCGCCCGAGCGCTTCGCCAAGCAGTACGGCATCACGGGCGAGGCGGCCAAGCAGCTGCGAAAGCGCTACTCCTACACGAACGACTGGCACACCGACGTCACCCCGGCGATCAACCCGCCGGCCGCATCGGTGCTGCGGGCGGACGTCGTGCCCGACTTCGGCGGCGACACGACCTTCACCAACCTGGTCGCGGCGTATGAGGGTCTGTCGGCTCCGTTGAGGTCGTTCCTCGACGGGCTCGACGCCGAGCACCGCTACGGCGCCAGCTTCGCCCGGCGCGGGGTGCCGACCACCTCGGTGATCAACGACAACCCGCTCATCGCGCACCACCCCGTGGTGCGGGTGCACCCCACGACGGGCGAGCGGGGACTCTTCGTCAACGACGGCTTCACCTCGAAGCTGCTGGGTCTGCACCCCGACGAGAGCGCGCAGCTGCTGGCGCTGCTGCTCGACCACGTCACCCGGCCCGCCTACACGGTCCGCATCCGCTGGGCGCCCGGCACGGTGGCCTTCTGGGACAACCGGGTCACCTCGCACCTGGGGCCGCAGGACATCGACCACCTCGACGTCGAACGGGTGCTGCACCGGGTGACCCTGATCGGCGAGGTGCCCGCGGGCGTCGATGGACGTGCGTCGACGCTCATCGCCGGCCAGCCCTTCGAGTCGCTCCCCTTCGAATAGGGCCCTCTTCGAACAGGCCGTTCGAACCGGTCCCGCCGGACACATCGAGATCGCGGTCCTCGTCGCCGACCGGTCGCTCCGTCCCCCCGGGCGATCGATCGGCCCGAGGACCAACGACACCCTGGGGGTCCAGCGGTCGTCTCCTCCCCCTGGAGACGACCGTCGGACCCCCTCGGTGCGTTCGGCGACCGGTGCCCGTAGGAGGCCGATCGCGCCGACCTATCGGCGGCATTCATAGAATCAATCGAGAACGACTATTGTGGTTGGGTTGGCTGATATAGAGTGACTATCAACCTCCTACCAGCAAAAGGTGTTCAGACATGCCATTGGTCAACTCAGAGATCAAGCCGTTCAGCGCCACCGCCTTCCACAACGGTGAGTTCGTCGACGTCAGCGACGAGACGCTCAAGGGCGGCTGGTCCGTGCTGTTCTTCTACCCGGCGGACTTCACTTTCGTCTGCCCCACCGAGCTCGGCGACATGGCCGACCTCTACGACGAGTTCAAGGCGCTCGGCGTCGAGATCTACTCGGTGTCCACCGACACGCACTTCAGCCACAAGGCGTGGCACGAGACCTCCGACACGATCGGCAAGATCAAGTACTTCATGCTCGGTGACCCCACCGGCGAGATCAGCACCAACTTCGACGTGCTGCGCGAGGGCCAGGGCCTGGCCGACCGTGGCACCTTCCTGATCGACCCCGACGGCGTCATCCAGTTCCTCGAGGTCACCGCCGAGGGCATCGGTCGCAACGCGTCCGAGCTGCTCCGCAAGGTCAAGGCCGCCCAGTACGTGCGCAGCCACCCGGGCGAGGTCTGCCCCGCCAAGTGGGAAGAGGGCGAAGCCACCCTCGCTCCCTCGCTGGATCTGGTCGGCAAGATCTGATCCGGCTCGGTCGGGGCCCGGCGACCCCCGGGCCCCGACCGAACCCCTCCCCTCCAGTTCCCCCTCCCCTCGAATCCATCCTGATCCCCCCACCTCTCAGGAGCCCCGAATGCTCGATCCGGCACTGTCCTCCCAACTGAAGACCCACCTCGAGAAGCTGACGCAGCCGATCGTGCTCGTCGCCTCGACCGACGACGGTGCCAAGTCCGTCGAACTGCTCGAGCTGCTCGACGAGATCGCCTCGCTGTCCGACAAGATCACCGTCGACCGCGCAGGGACCGACGAGCGTCGCCCAGCGTTCGACATCGTCCGGGCCGGCAC
>JAFAFN010000278.1 GCA_023423475.1 Actinomycetes bacterium
ACACTGCGGTGGTCGTGGACCTCACCGGCGACAACCTCGGCCCCCGCTCGGCGGACGACGTCGTGCAGCGGTGGGCCGCGCTCGCCCGCCGGTTCCCGGGCGCGTCGATCGCGGCGGGCACCTTCGACGACGTCGCGGTGCTCATGGCCTCGATCGCCGACACCCTGCCGGTGGTGCAGGGCGAGATCGGCGACACCTGGATCCAGGGTGTCGGCACCGACCCCGCCAAGACGGCGGGGTTCCGTGCGCTGACGCGACTGCGTCGCTCGTGGCTCGGCTCCGGTGTGGTCGAGGCCGACGATCCCGCCCTCTCGCAGGCGTCGACCGCGTTGCTGTGCGTGGCGGAGCACACGTGGGGGCTCGACCAGAAGACGCATTGGCCCGACACGACCCACTGGTCGGCCGACGCCCTGGCAGGGCTGGCCGGCGACGCGGCGTTCGACGCGTTCGCCCGGTGCTGGGACGAGCAGCGCTCGTACCTCGACGAGTTCGTCGACCGTCTCGCCGTGGCCGGCCGTTCCGACCTCGCGGCGGAGGCGGGTGCGGCGCTCGCTCGGACGCGTCACCTCGATCGGCTGTCGGCCGCCGACGGAGCCGACAAGGTGACGGGCGGCGCGTCGAGCGGTTCGCCGCTGGATGTCACGTTCGCCCCGGACGGTGCCGTGGTGGGACTGGTCGGACCCGACGGGCGTCGGTTCGCGTCGCCTGACCACCCGCTCGGTCGGCTGCGGTTCCGCACGTACGACGCGGCGGACTTCGAGCGGTGGTACTCGACGTACAACGCGTCGACCGTGCCCGACGACGAGTGGTGGGCACGCTGGGACAACACCAAACCGGGTCTCGAGGACTCGGGTGCGGTGAGCCGATGGTGGCACCCGACGTTGTGCGACGTCACGACAGCGGGCGACGCGACGATCGCGCTGCTGCGGTTCGACGTGTCGGCCGGCGAGCCGGTCGCGCTGCCGGCCGAGGTCGAGCTGTCGGTGTGCCCCGTCGGCGACGGGGTCGAGCTCGACCTGCGGTGGTTCGACCGGCCGGCGGCACGATGGCCGGGGTCGGTGTGGTGGGGGTTCTCGCCCGCGGTGGACGACCCGACCGGTTGGCGGATGTCGAAGCTGGGGGAGTGGGTGTCTCCCTTCGACGTGGTCGCCGGCGGCGGCGTGCACCTGCACTGCGCCGACGTGGTGCGTCACGTCGAGTCGGACGTCGCCCTCGAGCTGATCGACACGGCGCTCGTCTCTCCGGGCGAACCGCGCCTGCTGGAGTGGCCGCCGGTCGACGTCGACCTCGACGCGGGCTGGCACCTGTGCCTGCACGACAACGTCTGGGGGACCAACTTCCCGATGTGGGACAGTGGTCACGCGAGGTTTCGGGTCCGACTCGGCCGGGCAGGGGGTCGTGACGACCCCGAGCGTGGAGGTGTGCGGTGACGACCGCGGCGATCGAGTTCCAGGTGCTCACGGTGCTGGCCGTGGTCGCGCTCGGCGCAGTGCTGAGCGTGTTCGCGCTGCTGGTCCTTCGGGGGCGGTTCGGCACCCCGCGGCGCCGGGTCGTGTTCGACCTCACCGAGCACGTCGCCACCCATGCCCCGAAGGACGCCTCGATGCTGCGCTCCGCCCGCTGCATGGGCCACTCGGCCGACAGCGCGCCCGTGCGTGGCGCAGGGGTGCTGTGGCTGACCGCCGACCAGCTGGGGTTCTCGCTGCGTCAGCCGCGTCGCGACTTCACGATCGACCTGGGGTCGGTGGTCTCGGTCGCCACCCAGCAGGTCGTGCGTCGACCCGGGGTGCGTCCGATCCGCGGCAGCTCGGGCAAGCCCTTCCTGGCCGTCGAGTGGACGACACCCGACGGCAAGGTCGCCATGGTGTCGTGGCGGTTCGACCCCGAGCTCGGCGACGTCGACGAGGCGGGCTGGGTCGAGGCGATCGAGCACGCGAGGGTCGTGCACGAGATCCGCGCCGCGAACGTCTGACGGACCAGTTCGACCGGTGCGAACCGGGCGGCTGCGGCCGCCGGTGTCGGTGGGCCCCGTGGGGCTCGAACCCACGACCGATGGATTAAAAGTCCACTGCTCTACCAGCTGAGCTAGAGGCCCGGGCTCGCAAGGATACGGCGAAGCGGCTGCTCGGCAGGACGTGACCTGCGCACGGCACCGCGGAGCTGACGCCGACGAGGTCGCGCGACTGGATTCGCCGAGCGAGCTGCCGACGGTGAGGGGACCGCCACCGTCAGGAGCACCCATGAGCACCGCCAGACCCGCCACCGTCGACGCAGGAGCGCACACGAGCGACGACGGGTACTTCGGACCCGACTCGGTGACGTGGCGAGCGATGGCGCATCCGGCGACCGGGGTCGGCGCGAGCGCTGCAGCGATGGTGCAGATGCTCTACCCGCCGGTCATGTACGTCGTCGACCAGGCATCGAGCTTCCGTCAGAAGCCCGAGCTCCGGGCACAGCGCACCGCCGAGTACGCGACCACGATCACCTTCGGCGACGTCGCATCCGCGGAGAAGGCCGGCGAGACCCTGCGCCGGATCCACGCTCGCTGCCATGCGGTGCACCC
>JAFAFN010000524.1 GCA_023423475.1 Actinomycetes bacterium
GGCCACCGACGCGCCCCACACGTCGTTGATGTCACGGCGGATGACCGCGCCGCCCGTCGAGATCATCCATCCGCCGACGACGAGCACCGGCACCATGACCAACATCCCCTGTCGGATGCCGAAGCGCTCGCTGACCCAGCCGATGGCCGGCAGGAGCGCCAGGCCGGGGATCGCCCACCACGACGCGACCGAGAAGCCGACCGAGCGTGCTCGTGCCGGGATGGCGAGCGACAGCGTCGCGAACAGACCGGGCAGCAGCACCGCGAGCACCGACGTGAGCGCGATGTTGGACAGGACCGTGAGGTAGATGTTCGGCGAGAGCGCGAAGCACGCCACCAGCGCCGCGCAGGTGAACGACACGCCCTTGAGGAAGCGGAAGATCAGCGCGGGATCCCGCAGGAAGAGCCGGGTGCCGAGCTTGGCGCCGACGGCGAGGCCGAGGAACTGGAAGGGCTCGGCGACCGCGGCGAGGTACCCACGCTGCAGCTCGTCGAGCTCGTAGACCTCCTCGTAGAGCAGACCTCCGAGCGAGACGAACCCGATGATGGCCACCGCCAGGAACGGCACGGCGTACCAGATGCGGCGCAGGACCTCGATCTTCCAGAGCAGTCGCCACGACTCGGCGAAGCTCGCCGTGGGCTCCTCGGTCTCGGCGAGCGCCTCGTTCGCTCCCGCGGCACGCCGCTCCTGCGCACCGCGGATCGGGTCCTTGATGCGCAGGCCGAGCACCACGAGGATCAGCGTCGGGATGGCGAAGACCACGAACGGCGCCCTCCATCCGTAGAAGTAGGCGATCGCACCGGCGAGCAGCGGCCCCATGAAGTTGCCGAGCACGTTGGCGGCACGGTGGAACGAGAAGACCGCGGGTCGACGGTCGACCGAGTAGAAGTCCGACAGCAGCGCGTTGTGCGTCGGGTCGACGACCGCGCGACCGATCCCGGATCCCAGGCGGGCGATCACGAGGATCAGGATGGTGTTGGCGAAGCCGGTCATGATCGAGAAGCCCGCCCAGACCGCGGCGCCCCCGAGTGCGATGGCGATGCGGTTGCCCCGGTCCGCGGCGATCGCGATCGGCATCTGCATCAGCAGCGCACCGAGCATCGTGAACGCGACCAGGGTGAGGATGCCGGTGTTCGACATGCCGAACGCGTCGCGCACGTTCGGCAGGAGGATCGCGAAGCCGGTGCGGTCGAGCTCGTCCGCCGCGTTGAGCCCGAAGAGGATGAGGAGCGGGAAGACCGGGCCGTCGCCGACCATCTCCTGCAGCGAACGTGCAGGGTTCCGCAGCGCCTTGTACCACGCCCGCGGGGTCACCACACCCTTCGACGACTCCCGGAGGTCCTCCCAGGTCACCCGTTCGGTCGTCGCGGTCATGCCACCACCTCTGTGTCGGTCCGAGCGCGCTCCACCGCGGTGCCGGTGTCGGACGCGCCGTCGGGCGGATCGACGTCGGGTGGCGACTGCTCGGGCGGCACGTCGTCGGGATCGATGCCGCGTTCGAGCGAGAGCACCTCGATCCCGCGGCGACGGGCGACCCTGCGCAGCAGCTCGTCACGACCTCGCCAGATCAGGCCGCCGATGCCATCCGGCATGGTCAGCAGGACCACGAGCACGCCGAGGCCGGTGGCCAGGTACGACCACGGTGCGGGCAGCAGCCACTGGGCGCCGCGCTGGAACACCGCGCCGCTGACCGCGCCAAGCAGGCTGCCGAGTCCGCCGATGACCGTGGCGACGAACACGGTGAGGCTCTCATCCGCCCCGTAGGTGACGTCGCGGAACGATGCCTGGTGGATCACGAGCACCACACCGGCCACCGCGGCGACGAAGCCCGACACGGCGAAGGCGGTCAGCTTCGCGAACGTCGGGTCGACGCCGTACGCGGCGACACCGGCTTCGTTGTCGCGCAGCGCGATCAGCACCCGGCCGACCCTGGAGCGGCGGATGCCGCGCAGCGCCACGAGGCTGAGCGCGAGCATGACCACGGCGAAGAAGTACAGGCGCAGCGGTGAGTCCAGATCGATGCGTCCCAACAGCTTCGGCCGGGCGAACGAGCCCTCGGGGATCCAGTCGACGGCTCGGTTCGAGAACACCCACTCCGATGCGGCGAGCGACAGCGCCAGGGTGGTCACGGCCAGGTACAGCCCCCGCAGCCGCAGGGCCGGCAGCCCGACGAGGATCGCGACGACCGAACCCAGCAGCCCGGCGATCACCATCGACACGAGCGGATCCCAGCCTCGTTCCACGGTGCTCCACGCGCCGAGGGCAGCGCCCACACCGACGAAGGCCATCTGACCGAGCGAGACCTGACCGGCCCAGCCGGTCAGCACCACCACCGAGGTGCCGATCATGGCGAACACCACGACGATCCCGGCCTTGAGCTGGCCGTTCGTGCCCATGAGGAACGGCCCTCCGATCACCACGACCGCGATGACGATCGCGGCGACGAGACGCCCGAGACGCACCTCGGGCAGACCGCGGAGCACCGCGGGGATCGGCCGGACCTCGCCCGCGGCGTCGAGCCCTGCACGCGCATCGGCGTCCGCACGGGTGTCGCCACGGCGTTGGATCAGCAGGCTGACGATGATCAGCCCGGCGAGGATCGGCGACACGATGTAGGTGTCGCCCGTGTTCCAGCGGATGCCGGTCTCGAGCAGACCCAGGCTGATCGCGGTCACGGCGATCACCACGAAGTGCGTCATCCGACCGATGACCAGCGCGGTCATCGACCTGAGCACGATCGACAGTCCGACACCGAGTCCGAACGGCAGGCCCGACACCCCCGCGGTGAGCAGCACCGAGGCGAACGAGAGCACGGCGGCGAGCGTCCAGACCTGGGCCTCGAGGCGGCGGACCGGGATGCCGAGCAACGCCGCCCGGTCGGACCGGTCCGCTGCGGCACGCACCGCGGTGCCGGTGTCGGTGAGGCGCAGGAGGGCGGCGACGAGCACGATCAGCGTGGGAGCGACGATCAACGCGATCAGGTCGTTGGCGTCGAAGGCGACCTGGCCCACCGAGAAGTCGAACCGGAACGGCGGCGGCATCGTGCGGATGGCCGGGCCCTCGCCCCACGCCCTGGGCAGCAGCAGCGCACCGAAGGCGAGCAGCTGCGCCAGCCCGAGCGTGGCGACGGTGAGCTGCAACCTGGGCGCACGGAAGAAGCGGCGGACCACGAGGATGTCGGCGAGCAGACCGACCGCCGCGGCCGCGGCCAGCCCCGCGACGACGCCGACGAGCCAGGGCAGGCCGACGATCGTGATCAGGAGCACCGTCAAGGTCGCGGGGAACGCACCGAGATCGCCCTGGGCGAAGTTCACGACGCGGTTGGATCGCCACACGAGCGCCAGGCCGACGGCACCCAGTGCGCCGATCATGCCGACGATGAAGCCCGAGAACATCGCGCCGACCGGCATCGGGAAGACGATGAGCTGCAACGCGACGATGGCCGCAGGGGCCACGTACAGACCTGCTGTCGACCACCAGCGCCCGCGCGGGCTCCACTGTGGCATTCACACCCCCCGGTGTTGCCGTGACCCCTCGTTCCACCCGGCGGGCGGAGACGATGGGGAGTGTCTACACCGAGACGCGGGCCCCATGGGCGGAAGGTGTGCCACTTGTCATGAGAACGTCACCTGCAGCCACGAGCGGCACGCTGACGACGGCGCTCCCGCCGGCCGCCTCGGCGGCACGGAACCCGTCCGCGACCGGTTCGACCGCGGCGGCACCCGTCGTCGGGGTCCAGGTCGCCGACAACTCGTCGATGGCAGCGACGATCCGGGCGATGTCGTCGGGTCCGACCACCGACAGCGCCGCCCTCGTCGACTTCCACACCAGCAGGACGCCGATCAGCGTCGGGCAGGTGACCGGCAGCCGTTGGAGGCCGCGGGCGATGTCGACGCCGCTGCGCAGCGTCACCCAGCAACGACCGGCCTCGTCGTGCTCGAGCAGTCGGCGGACCGCGACGGTCCGTCCACGCAGGTCGGCCCCGGGCTCGAAGGACGGTCCGGTCAACGAGGAGGGACCCGACGCCGTCACCCATGCCGCCGCACGCCGTGCGGCGGGTCCACCCGACGCGACGTAGGCCGCGAGCAGGACCCCGACCGCCCGGTCCGCAGCGTCGCGTCCGCCGAGCTCGATCCTGGTCTCCACCACGGGCAGCGTCGCCGGTTCCGTCGCGGGCTGCGACTCCTCGGCATCGGGTTCGACGCTCGCGTCCACGGCCACGAGCTCGGCCGGACCCACGGCTCGTCCGACTGCGCGTGCAGCACGTCGCTTCGCCGACCACTGCTCGACGGCCATCGACGCCACGACGCAGAAGAACAACGTCGCCACCAGCAACGCGGCGGCGAGCAACGGCGCGATCACCGCTGCTCCCTGGCGTCGCTCAGGTCATGGTCGTCCGGGCGTGGGTCCACCCGATCATGATCGGCACGCCGAGCATCGTTCGTGAGGGAATCGAATGGGCGCCACGACCGGCGCCGGGCGGGTCAGCCCTCGGTCAGCACGGCGAGTGAGCCGTCGAGGTACTGCGCCTTGCAGGCCGAGCGCTGCAGCTTGCCCGACGACGTCTTGGGCACGGTGCCGGGCTCGACGAGCACGACGGCCTTCGGCGGGACTCCGACGGAATCGGCGACCTCTCGGGTGACGGTGCGGGCCAGCTCCTCGAGGTCGTTCGCCCGGGCCTCGGCGACCACGATGATGTTCTGGGCGCCCTGACGACCGTCGACACCGAACGCGATCACGTTGCCGGGACGCACACCGCCGACCTCGCCGGCGACCTTCTCGATGTCCTGGGGATAGATGTTGCGACCACCGATGATGATGACGTCCTTGATGCGCCCGCAGACGACCAGCTGGCCGTCGACGATGTAGGCGAGGTCACCGGTGTGCAGCCAGCCGTCGATGATCAGCTCGTCGGTGGCGTCCTTGTTGCGGAAGTAGCCCGAGGTCAACGAGTTGCCGCCGATGCGCAGCTCGCCGACCTCTCGCTCGGCGCAGGGCTCGCCGGTGGTCGGGTCGCACACGGCGATCTCGAGGCCGTCGACGGGCGAACCGAGCATGACCAGCTCGCTCGCGCCGTCGGACTCGGGATCTGCGGGCTCGGCCCGCCGGTCGTTCTCGAGGATCTGACGGTCGACCCAGTCGGTGCGCAGCCCGACACCTGGCTCGGGGAAGGTACCGGCGATGCAGACCTCGGCCATGCCGAAGGCCGGGAACGCGCCCTCCGGGCGGAGCCCGAAGCGCTCGCCGGCTTCGAAGAAGGCCCGGAACGTCGACGGATCGACCTGCTCGGCGCCATTGAGCCAGACGCGCATGGTCGCCAGGTCGAGCTCCTGGTCGGCACGTCGCATGGCTCGCGCGGCCAGGGCGTACGAGAAGTTCGGCCCCGCGGTCCCGGTGCCCCCGTATTGCGTGATCCACTCGAGCCAGCGCACCGGCTTGGCCAGGAAGTCCTGTGGAGCTCCCTGGACCAGCGTGCAGCCCCGCGTCATGGGGATGGTCAGCAGACCGACGAGACCCATGTCGTGGTAGAGCGGCAGCCACGACACGATGACCTCGTCGTGGGTGATCTTGGCCGCGTTCCAGGCGCCGTCGAGGTTGTTGCAGATGGCCCGGTGCTTGAGCATCACGCCCTTGGGCTCCGAGGTGGACCCCGAGGTGAACTGCAGGATGGCCAGCGCGTCGGGGTCGCTCGGCGGACGGGTGTAGTCGTCGTCGGACGGTCCGGGAGCGACGAGCTCGTCGAGGGTGAGGAAGGGCGGGTCACCGGGCTCCGGCTCGAGGAACGCCGCCAGGTCGCTGTCGAGGAGGACGAGCTTCGTGTCCGAGTTGAGGATGCGCGCGCGGGTCTGCGCGATGAACTGGTCGAGCGCACCCATGCGCATCGGCAGGGGCATGGTCACCAGGGCGGCGCCGGCGAGCCACGTCGCCTGGATCGCGGTGATCAGCTTCCGGGTCGTCGGACCGAGCAGCGCGACGTGGTCACCGGGACGGACGCCGTTCGCCTGGAGCACCGCGGCGGCGAGTCGCGCCTCGGTGTGGAGCTGCGGCCACGGCAGCGTGGTGTGGTCGTCACCGCTGACGAAGGTGATGTCGCCGTGCGGGTCCGCCGCCACGTCTTCGATTCGGTCGATCAGTGAAAGCACCATGTTCTGACTCTCCAACGGCCCCGACGGTTACAACTGTGTCATTCGTCGCACACCTGCGGTTCAGCAGGCCGCCATCTCCCAGGACGCCTCAGACGACGATGTTCACCAGCTTCGGGGGACGTGCGATGACCTTACGCGGCTCACCGCCGCCGAGATGCCCCTGCACCTTCTCGGACGCGAGCGCTGCGGCGACGCAGGCGGCCTCGTCCGCGTCGGCGGGCACCTCGATGCGGTCGCGCACCTTGCCGTTCACCTGCACGACGAGGGTCGCGGCGTCCTCGACCAGCATCGACGGGTCCGCGACCGGCCACGCGGTCTCGTGGATGTGCGCCACGCCCACCGTGCCGTCGGCGCCCTGTGGGTCCGAAGCGTGCCGCAGGGCCCACAGCTCGGCGGTCATGTGCGGACAGGACGGGGCGAGCACCTGCAGCAGCGTGTCGACCGCCGCGTCGAGGGTCGGACCGTGCGCACCGCCGTCGGACTGCACGTAGCGGTAGAGCTCGTTGACGAACCCCATGTACTTGGCGACGGCGACGTTGTAGGACCAGCGCTCGAAGTCGCCGGTGACGTCCGCGATGAGGCGATGCGTGGCGCGCACGACGGCCTCGTCGTCCGCGGTCGTGGCGCCCGTTCGCAGGTCGACGGTCAGGTCGGAGTCCGGCACGGCCAGTCGCCACACCCGGGTGAGGAAGCGGGAGCAGCCCTCGAGTCCGAAGTCCTCCCAGTCGACGTCCTCCTCGGGCGGCTTGACGGCGAGGTGGCTGAGTCGGAGCGCGTCGGCACCGAGAGTGTCGATGATCTCCTCCGGAGCGACCAGGTTGCCCTTGGACTTGGACATCTTGGAGCCGTCCAGGCGGATCATCCCCTGGGTGAACAGCCGACGGAACGGTTCGCGCAGCTCCTTCGGGGCGATGCCGAGATCGGCGAGCGCCTTGGTGAAGAAGCGGGCGTACATGAGGTGCAGCACGGCGTGCTCGGCGCCGCCGATGTACTGGTCGACCGGCATCCAACGCGCGACCTGGTCCGACCGGAACGGCGCCTCGTCGGACCACGGGTCGGTGAAGCGCAGGTAGTACCAGGAGCTGTCGACGAAGGTGTCCATCGTGTCGGTCTCGCGCCGGGCCGGACCCCCGCAGCTCGGGCAGGTGGTGTGCAGGAAGCCTTCGTGGGACAGCAGCGGCGACTGTCCCGTCGGGGTGAACTCGACGTCGTCGGGTGCGAGCACCGGGAGCTGGTCGTCGGGCACGGCCACGACACCACAGCCGGACCCGTCGCCGTCGCCGCAGTAGACGATCGGGATCGGACAGCCCCAGAACCGCTGGCGCGACAGGAGCCAGTCACGCAGTCGGAAGTTGACCTTGCGACCGCCGACGCCGGTCGATTCGAGCCAGTCCATCGCCGCGGACTTCGCCTCGTCCTTCAGGAGTCCGTCCAAGTCAGGGCCGAGACCTCCCGAGGAGTTCACGTGAGGGCCGTCGCCGGGGTACGCCTCGCCGTCCCAGTCGTCGGGACGCTGCACCGTCTCGACGATCGGCAGTCCGAAGATGGTCGCGAAGTCCCAGTCGCGCTGGTCCTCACCCGGGACGGCCATGACCGCTCCGGTGCCGTAGGTCCCGAGCACGTAGTCGGCGAGGAAGATCGGCACGGCCTCGCCGGTGAACGGGTTCCGGGCGAACGCCCCGGTCGCGCAGCCGCGCTCGCCGAGCGCTCGTTCGGTCGAGAGCCGGTCGATCTCGGAGGTCGCCCGGGCGATCTCGACGAAGCGGTCGACCTCAGCCCGGTGCTCCTCGGTCACGATCCGGGACACCAACGGGTGCTCCGGGGCGAGCACGCAGAACGTCATGCCGTAGCTGGTGTCGGGCCGGGTGGTGAAGACCTCGAAGCTCACCGGGCCACCGTCGTCGAGCACCGCCGTGCCGTCGTCGGTCACGACCTGCATCTCGAACTGCGCGCCCTCGGACCGGCCGATCCAGTTGCGCTGCTGGGTGACGACGCGCTCGGGCCACTCCACGACGTCGAGGTCGTCGAGCAGCTGCTGCGCGTAGTCGGTGATGCGGAAGTACCACTGCTCGAGGTCGCGCTTCTCGACCACCGCGCCCGAGCGTTCGGCGGTGCCGTCGGGCAGCACCTGCTCGTTGGCGAGCACCGTCTGGTCGACCGGGTCCCAGTTCACCGGCGCGGCCTTGCGGTAGGCGAGACCGGCCTCGAGCAACCGCAGGAAGATCCACTGCGTCCACCGGATGTACTCGGGGTCGTGGCTCTGGACCTCTCGGCGCCAGTCGTAGACACCGCCGATCCGCGTGATCGAGCTGCGCAGCATCTCGATCCGCTCGTCGGTGAAGCCGCGTGGGTGCCGGCCGGTCTTGATCGCCGCGTTCTCCGCCGGCAGCCCGAAGCTGTCGAAGCCCATCGGCGACAGCACGGCGTCGCCCTGCATGGTGCGGTAGCGGGTCAGCAGGTCACCGAAGGTGTAGTTGCGGACGTGGCCCATGTGCGCCGCACCCGACGGGTACGGGTACATGCACAGCACGTAGTAGCGGTCCCGGGGGTCGTCGTTGTCGACCTCGTAGGTGCCGTGCTCGCGCCAGTACTCCTGCCAACGAGGCTCGATCTGCTGTGGGTCGTACGGCGTCGGCGTCTCGTCGGGCATCGGCGAATCGTACCGACACAGGGGTCACCGCCCCGAACCCGTTCCGTCGCCCTGTCCGGTTTTCACTCCCGCGCCGCGCGCCACTATGGTGTGCATCCCTGCGGGGCCGTAGCTCAGTTGGCTAGAGCGCTTCCATGGCATGGAAGAGGTCGTGAGTTCG
>JAFAFN010000525.1 GCA_023423475.1 Actinomycetes bacterium
GCACTGCAGTCCGTCGCGGTCGTCGGCGTGGGACTGACCCCCATGGCCAAGCGACTCGAGTCGTCGACGATCGAGGTGTGCACCGAAGCGGCGCTCGCGGCCCTCGCGGATGCAGGGCTCGAGGTCGCCGACGTCGACGGCATCGCGGCGCGCTGGCCCGGTCCGGGCGGCACGGTGTTCCATCCCGGGTCGGCGGACTGGGCGGACCAGCTCGGGCTGTCGGTGCGCTGGTCGGCGACACCTATCCGCAGGGCGTGCCCGCCGCGCTCGACGCGGCCGGTGCGATCGTCACCGGACAGGCCGACGTCGTGCTGGTCGTCGGTGGGCAGGCGGGCGTGCTCGGCGGGGGACAGGTCGCCTCGTACACCCGTCCCGAGAACGAGTTCACCGAGACCTGGGGTTCGATCACCCAGGCGCAGTTCGGACTGGTCGCCCAGGAGTACCTGCACCGGTTCCGGCCCGACCGGGAACGTCTCGCCGGCATCGCGGCGGACATCCGCAACGCCGGCTCGGTCAACCCGGCCGCAGTGATGCACGACCGCGGGCCCTACACCGCAGCCGACGTGCTCGCGTCGCCGATGGTCGCGAGCCCGTTCCACCTGCTCGAGGTCTGCCTGGCGAGCGAGGGTGCTGCGGCGATGGTGCTCACCTCGGCCGAACGAGCCGCGGACCTCCGACACCCCGTGGTGCGGATCCTCGGCGGCGGCTGCGAGTGGCACGGTCAGCAGTACGTCGATCCTCCCCGCTACGACGAGGTCGGCCGCATCCTGAGCGACGCGGCGCGGCGATCCTTCGCGATGGCGCAACTCGACCCCGCGGATCTCGACGTGCTCGAGCTCTACGACGTGAACGTCGTCGAGGTCGTGCGCCAGGCCGAGGTGCTCGGCCTGTGCGCCGAGGGTGAGGGCACCGACTTCCTCGTCGAGGCCGGCATCGGGCCCGACGGCGGTCAGCCGCTGAACACCGACGGTGGCCTCATGTCCTTCGCGCACATCGGCTGGGGTGCACCGACGATCAAGATCATCGAAGCGGTGCGCCAGCTGCGGGGCGACGCCCCGTCGGGCCAGGTGCCCGACGCACGCACCGCGGCGGTGACCGGCGCCGGCGCAGGAGCGCAGTACAACAACCTGCTGCTCCTCGGTCGTGACTGAGGCTCGGACATGACTGAGGCCCGGACATGACTCAGGCCCGGACATGAGGGCGGCGAGCGAGACCCGGTTCCCGACGCTCTTCTCGCCGCTCGAGCACGGTCGGCTCCGGATCAAGAACCGCCTGGTGTTCCCGGGACACCCGACGCTGCTGTCCGAGGACGGCGTCGTCGGCGAGCGCATGCTCCCGCTCGGAGCTGCGCGAGGTCGTCGACTTCCAGGTGCGCGAGCTGCGGCGCCTCGGGGTCGAGCTGCGCCTGTCCACCCGCGTCGACGCGGCGCTCGTGGAGCAGCTGTCGCCCGACGTCGTGATCGTCGCGACCGGGTCCCGGCCGCGGACCGATCCGGTCGCAGGCGACACCAGCGTGCCGGTGCTCGATCCGCACGAGGCGATGCTGGTGCCGCTCGCCGAGCTGCCGGGCGATGGCGTTCGGCTGGCTGGCGGCACGACACGCCACCGGGGTTGAGCCGACTGGCCCCGACGGATAATCTATGATAATAGTATTCCTCATTCACCACACCAGGGGGGCGTGATGAGCGACACCACCACGGCCGACTTCCGGGGCAACCTGCTCCAGGCATCGACCGAACGTCGGGAGACCCACGGGCTGCTGCCCGACCCCGAACCGCAAGAGGTCCGCTACACCGTGATCTCGGTCGACGACCACCTGGTCGAGCCACCGGAGATGTTCGAGGGGCGCGTGCCCGAGAAGTACGCCGACCTCGCGCCCAAGGTCATCGACCTCGACAACGGCGCGCAGGCCTGGACCTTCGACGGCGTGCTCTACGAGCAGGTCGGACTCAACGCGGTCGCCGGCCGTCCGAAGGAGGACTGGTCGCTGCAGTCCACCTCGTTCGCCGAGATGCGCAAGGGCTGCTGGGACATCGACGAGCGGATCCGCGACATGGACCTCGCCGGCATCTACGCCTCGGTGAACTTCCCGTCGCAGATCTCCGGATTCTGCGGCTCGGTGTTCGCCCGCTGCTCCGACCCGGCCCTCGGCCTGGCGGTGACCCGTGCGTGGAACGACTGGATGCACGACGAGTGGTGGCAGCCGTATCCGGACCGCTCGATCCCGATGGGCATCACCTGGCTCGCGGACCCCGTGATCGGCGCCGAGGAGATCCGTCGCAACGCGGCGCGTGGCTTCACCTCGATCACGCTGCCCGAACAGCCCCACCGCATCGGCATGCCGTCGATCTTCACCGACTTCTGGGACCCGATCCTGCAGGCGTGCGAGGAGACCGGCACCGTCGTGTGCCTGCACGTGGGTTCCTCGGGACTCGGCGCGATGCCGGCCGAGGCACCCCAGCTCGAACTGGCGGCGACGCTGTTCTCGTCGATGTCGCTGTCGACGTGCGCCGAGTGGCTCTGGTCGGGTGTGCTCACGCGGTTCCCCGGGCTCAAGCTCGTGCTCGCCGAGGGCGGCATCGGCTGGGTGCCGATGCTCCTGGACCGGCTCGACTACATCACGGACCACTCGGGATCGGGTGACCAGGCATGGCCGGATCCGGAGCTCCGCCCGGCCGAGGTGATGCAGCGGAACTTCTGGTTCACGATCCTCGACGACAACTCGACGCTGCCCATCATCGATCGGGTCGGCGTCGACCACGTGCTGTTCGAGACGGACTACCCGCACGCCGACTCGCTGTGGCCCACGGTGCAGGACACCGCCGTCGAGCTGTTCTCGGGTCTCACGACCGAGCAGATCCGCAAGATCACGCACCAGAACGCAGCCGAGCTGTTCCGGCACCCGCTGCCCGACGTGCCGCTGCCCTGAGCGACGACACCATGCTCGAACAACTCGACGCCGCGCTGCAGCGCCGGCAAGGCCGGCGGCTGTCGCAGCTGCACTCGCTCGACGACGTGCGGCGGGCGGCACGGCGAGCGCTCCCTCCGATGGTCTTCGACTTCGTCGACGGTGGGGCAGAGGACGAACGCACGGTGCGGGGCAACCGCGAGGCGTTCGACGACTGGTGGTTCGTCCCGCGGATCCTCACCGACGTCGAGCACCGCTCGCAGTCGACGGAGCTGCTGGGTGTGCGCCGACCGTCACCGCTGGTGTTCTCGCCCGCCGGTCTGGTCGGACTCGCATGGCCCCACGGCGAGGCCGCGGCGGCGAAGGCGGCGAACGCGGCGGGTGTGCCGTTCGCGGTGTCGTCGATGTCCAGCGTCTCGGTCGAGGACGTGCGGGCCGCGTCCGACGGGCCGCTGTGGATCCAGCTCTACCTCTGGCGTGA
Source organism: Actinomycetes bacterium (assembly GCA_023423475.1). Lineage (GTDB taxonomy): Bacteria > Actinomycetota > Acidimicrobiia > Acidimicrobiales > Microtrichaceae > JAFAFN01. Next base: position 3,390 of record JAFAFN010000525.1, read on the forward strand.
CCGCGATGCGACCGAGGCGCTGGTGCGTCGCTGCGCGGACCTCGGCTACGAGACGCTCTGCCTGACCGTCGACGTCCCGGTCACGGGCCAGCGCGAACGCGACCTCCGCAACGGGATGACGATCCCCCCTCGCATCGGGGTGCGCAACGCCGCCGGTGTGCTCAGTCGGCCCGGCTGGGCGTTGCGCGTCGGTCGCGCGGGTGTGACCTTCGCCAACATCGAACAAGGTGCCGGTTCCCGCGACACGATGCGCCTCGGGGCCTACGTCAACAGCCAGCTCAACCCGACCGCGACCTGGGACGACCTGGAGTGGCTCCGGTCGATCTGGCCGGGACGGCTCGTCGTCAAGGGCGTGCTCGACCCTCGGGCCGCCGAGCGACTCGTGGACGAGGGCGTCGACGGCGTCGTGGTGTCGAACCACGGCGGCCGCCAGCTCGACGGCGCCGTCCCCGCGGTCGCTGCGCTCCCGGGCGTGGTCCGGGCGGTGGCAGGGCGAGCGGCGGTGGTGCTCGACGGCGGGGTGCGCAGGGGCGGGGACGTCGTCACGGCGATCGCGCTCGGAGCCGACGCCGTGATGTTCGGTCGGCCCTATGTGTTCGGCCTGGCGGTCGGGGGCACCGACGGTGCGGCTCGAGTGGTCGAGCTCATGACCGCCGAGATCGACCGGGTGCTGGCCCTGCTGGGCGTCTCGTCGCTCGACGAGGTGCGTGGTCGGGCCGACGAGCTGCTCGTGACGGCGGATCGGCAGCGTCGCGCTGAACGAGTGCTTGACAGGATCTGAACGGTCCTGTTGGATTGATGATAATCAATCGAATTGATTAGTCCGGCCGTACCGACGGTCGGCACGCACGATTCGAACACCGTGAGCCAGGGGGGCCCATGAACAAGAAGATGAGAACTGCGTTGTTGGCGTTGACGCTGGTGGTCGCCCTCGTGGCCGCGGCGTGCGCCAGCGACTCCGACAGCGGCTCCGGAGGGAGCAGCGGCGGTGGCGGTGGTGGCGAGTCCAGCCCCGGCGTGACCGAGGACGAGATCCTGTTCGGCATGGCCACCCCGACGTCGGGCAACGCCAGCTCGCTGGGCATCGACGGCCAGAAGGGCGCCGAGGTCTTCGTCAAGTGGATCAACGACCAGGGCGGCACCAACGGCCGCGACTGGAAGCTGACCGTGCAGGACGACGGCTTCGACCTCCAGAAGAAGGTCACCGCCGTGCAGTACCTGATCCAGCAGGACGAGGTCTTCGCCCTCTGGGGTGACGTCGGTTCGACCGCCGTGGCCGCCCTGCCCGTCGTCGAGCAGGAGGGCATCCCCTACCTGTTCCCGTACGCGCTGGCCCAGCAGATGGTCGGTTCCGAGAACGTCTTCCTGAGCATGCCGATGTCGGACACCCAGGAGAAGGCCCTCTCGGACCACCTGGCCGAGACGCTCGACGGCGAGCCGAAGTTCGGCCTGCTCACGCTCAACAGCGCGGACGGCCAGGACGCGGTCAAGGGCTTCAAGGAAGGTGCCGCGGGCGACTGGGTCGTCAGCGAGCAGCAGTACGAGCGCACGGCCACCTCGTGGGAGCCCCAGCTCGTCGCCATGAAGTCCGCCGGCGTCACCGACATCGTGATCCACGGCTCGGACGTCTGGACCGCGAAGATCATGACCGAGGCACGCAAGCTCGGAATGGACGTGCAGTTCTACGGCTCGTCCGGCTCGGTCACCCCGCAGACGATCTCGCTCGCCGGTGACGGCGTCGCCGAGGGTGCCCAGGCCGTCGCGGTGTTCGCCCCCGCGACCTCGGTCGACATCCCCGGCATCAAGGAGTTCCGTGAGGCCTTCGAGAAGTACGAGCCGGGCTACGAGCCGGGTGCGTTCGCACTCTCGAGCTGGGTCGGCGGCCTGATCATCGCCGGAGCGCTCGAGAACGTCGAGGGCGACCCGACCCGCGAGAAGCTCGTCGAGGCCATCCAGGGCCTGAACGACTTCGAGACCGGCGGCATCACCGCCGACCAGACCTTCTCCGCCGACCGCAACGTCGGCAGCGACAAGGTGATGGTCGTCGAGGTCAAGGACGGCGAGTGGGTCCCCGTGACCGACTGGATCGGCGGCAGCTGAACGAACGGAATCGGGGTACCGGTGGGCAGCGCCGCCCACCGGTACCCGCTCCGTCGCGACCGGCTCCGACCCTGCCCGCCCACCGCACGCTCGCAGAAGGAACGACATGACCACCTTCCTCCAGCTCCTGGTCTCCGGACTGCAGAACGGCATCGCCTACGGACTCGTCGGCCTGTCGCTCGTGCTCATCTACCAGACGTCCCGTGCGCTCAACTTCGCCCAGGGGACCATGGCGGCGATGAGCGGCTACGTCGCCTTCGAGGTGATCGTGAACATGGGCGCACCCTGGTTCGTGGGTGCGATCGTCGGCACCGTCGCCGGCGGCGTCATCGGCTTCGGGGTCGAGCGCATCGCCATCCGCCCCCTGCTCGGCGCACCGCTGCTAAGCCTCGTGATCGCCACCCTCGCGATCGACTCCATCCTCGGCAACGTCACCCAGCTGCTGTGGGGCGCGGACGTGAAGTCGCTGCCCCCGATCGCGCCGGGCGACTACGACGTCGGCGGCGTGATCATCGGGCGTACGTACGCCGTGATCGCAGTGGTCACGATCGTGCTGCTGCTCGGCCTCGCCTACCTGCTCAAGCGCACCCGACTCGGACTCTCGATGCGAGCCTTCGCGGACGACCAGTTCGCCGCCGAGCTCCAGGGCGTCAAGCTGCCCCAGGTCTCGCGCACCGTCTGGATCATCGCCGCCGCGATCGGCGGCATCACCGGCGTGCTGTTCGGTCCGCTGCTGTTCATCCAGCTGGGCTACATGAGCCCGATCTTCATCAAGGGCTTCACTGCCGCGGTGCTCGGGGGCTTCGTCTCGAGCGTCGGTGCGGTCGTCGGCGGCCTGGCCCTCGGCGTGCTCGAGGCGCTCGCCATCCGCTACACCTCGGCAAGCATCGCCCCGATGCTGCCGCTGCTGGTGATCCTCGTCGCGATGCTCGCCCGGCCCTCCGGTGTGTTCAACCGCAAGATGGCGGTGCGGCATGCCTGAAGCCGTCACGGCTCCCGCCTCCGCACCCCCGTCGTCGGACGGTGCGGGCATCTGGTCGAAGATCCGACCCGTCGTCACTCACTCGGTCTTCATCGGGACGGTGCTGCTCGGCATCGTGTACCTGTTCGGCTCCGGACTCCGGAACTACGAGCAGTTCATCGTGTCGCTGGTGCTGCTCAACGCCGTGATCGGCGTCGGCCTCGTGCTGCTCGTCGGTGTGGGCGGTCAGCTCTCCCTCGGCCACGCGACCTTCCTCGCCGTGGGTGCGTACACCGCGGCGAACCTGTCGACGAGGTCGGACATCGGCCTACCGCTCGAGCTGCTCGTCGCGATCGTGCTGGCGGTGATCGTCGGCATGATCGTCGGCCTGCCGTCGCTGCGACTCTCCGGTCTGCTGCTGGCGGTGGGCACCCTGGCGCTCGGCTTCGCCGGTCAGCAGATCCTGTTCATCTGGACGCCGGTCACCGGCGGCGGCGGTGGCATCACCGTCGCACCGCTGCAGGCGTTCGGCCAACCGCTGACCCTGCTCGGCGCGAGCGTCGTGGTGCTGGGTGTGTCGCTCTACCTGGTCTTCAACCTGCTGCGGGGTCGAACCGGTCGTGCCCTGCACGCGCTGCGGACCTCGGATGCAGCCGCACGATCGGTGGGCATCGAGGTCGAGCGTCGTCGGGTGGCGGCATTCGCCATGAGCGCGGCGCTGACCGCGGCGGGCGGCGTGCTCTACGGCCACGCCGTGTCGTACCTCTCTCCCGAGAACTTCGGCATCGACTTGTCGATCACACTGGTGATCATGACCATCATCGGTGGCCAGCGGCGCCTGCTCGGTGCGGTGCTCGGCGCGGCGTTCGTGATCGGCCTGCCCGAGCAGTTCCGCACCTTCGCCGACTACGAGGGCATCCTCTACGGCGTCATCCTGCTGCTGGTCATCATCTTCGCCCCCGGTGGCATCGTCGAGCTGGTCGACCGGTCCACGGCGTTCGTGCGGCGGCGGATGGGTCGTCGTGGCGGGTCGGAGCACGGCACGCCCGGCCCGGTGTCGATCGTCGACCACGGCGTGGGCTACCGGCCCGAGGACCATCCCGAGGACCCGGAGGTGGTCGCCGACATCACCGAGGCGACCGTCGAGGTGTCCGACCCCGGCGCCGAGGTCGAGGGCGGCGGCGTGCTCCGCACGAGCTCCGGTCGAGAGGTCGTCGTGTCGGCCCCCGGTCTGCCGCTGCGCACCACGGACGTGCGCGTCGAGTTCGGTGGCGTGACGGCGGTGCGCGACGTCTCCTTCGAGGTGTCCCCCGGTGAGGTGCTCGGCCTGATCGGCCCGAACGGCGCCGGCAAGACCACCCTGTTCAACGCCATCTGCGGTGTGGTGCCGTCGACGGGGACCGTCACCTTCGGCGACGACGACCTGTCACGGATGTCGGTCCGTGCTCGTGCCATGACGGGGGTCGGGCGCACCTTCCAGAACCTCTCGCTGCACGAGGGGCTCACGCCGGTCGACCACGTGCTGATCGGCCGCCACCGGTTCTTCCGCTACGGGCTGACCAGCGAGATGCTGCGCATGCCCAAGGTCGTCCGCTCGGAGCGCGACGGCTACGAGGAGGCACTCGCCCTGCTCGAGCTGCTCGGCCTGGCCGACGTCGCCCACGACCGTGTCGACGACCTGCCCTACGGCATCCAGAAGCGCGTCGACGTCGCCCGTGCCCTCGCCGCCCGGCCCCGGATCCTCCTGCTGGA
>JAFAFN010000527.1 GCA_023423475.1 Actinomycetes bacterium
CCACGTGAACGCCTTCAGCGACAGCTGCGAGATCGGTGAGGGCGGCGTGGTCGACCTGGCCGAGTCGATCGGCATCCCGATCCCGGCCGGCCTGCTGGCACTCGGCGACGACGGCTGCTCCGTGCCCTCGTTCAAGGACTCACCCGAGGTCTGGCCCGAGGTCCGGCACTTCGTCACCGCCGAGCTGCGGTACCGCTCGGGGCTCGACGCCGAACCCGTCGGACTCGGCACCGGCGTGACGGCGGCGTTCGACGACGTGCTCCGCTACTCCCACAACCCCTGATCGGGACCCGCGGCGGGACCCGGCGCCAGCGCCACGGGACCACGCACGCGCCGGGACCAGACAGCACGGCGCCGTAGACTGGCTCGGTGATCGAACTCGAGTCCGACCCGACCCGCAGTGACGTCGACCGCGTGCTGCTCGCTGCCCCTCGGGGGTTCTGCGCGGGCGTCGAGATGGCGATCAAGGCCCTCGCCTGGCTGGTCCGGTCCTTCGAGGCGCCCGTCTACTGCTACCACGAGATCGTGCACAACCAGCGGGTCGTGCAGCGCTTCGAGGATCTCGGGGTCGTGTTCGTCGACGACATCGCCGAGGTGCCCGAAGGGCGCCCGATCATGCTGTCGGCGCACGGTTCCGCCCCCGAGGTCGTCCAGGCGGCGCGTGACCGCGGCGGCTTCGTCGTCGACGCCGTGTGCCCGCTGGTGACGAAGGTCCACCACGAGGTCAAGGTGCGCGCCGGCAAGGGCTACTCGATCGTCTACGTCGGCCACGAGGGTCACGAAGAGGCCGTCGGCACCATGGCGGTCGCCCCCGACGCCGTGCACCGGGTCGAGTCGATCGCCGAGGTCGAGGCGCTGCCCGCCTTCGAGACACCCGTCGCGCTGCTCGCGCAGACGACACTGTCCCACCGCGACTGGGCGAGCGTCGCAGATGCCACGAGGGACCGGTTCCCCGAGCTCTGGATGCCGGGCCGCTCGGACCTGTGTTTCGCGACCACCAACCGGCAGTCGGCCCTCATGAAGATCGCCGAGTCCTGCGACGCCGTCGTGGTGATCGGCTCCGCCAACTCCTCGAACACCGTCGCACTCGAGAAGCTGGCACGCGCCGCGGGCTGTGCCCGGGTGTTCCGGATCAACGACCCCGACGAGCTGCCCGACGACCTGTCCGGCACGGTCGGGGTGACGGCGGGTGCTTCGGCTCCCGAGGAGCTCGTCGACGCGGTGCTCGACCGCTTGGCACCCCGTGAGGGCGTCGAGGAGGTCCGCATCACCGACGAGGACGAGTACTTCCCGCCGCCTCGAAACCTGCGCGACCTGCTCAACGCGATCGACGTGCTCGGCGCGCTCGGCCTCGGCGGCGACCCGGTCGACAGGGCACCAGTCAACGACCGGGCGCTCCCCGCCAGTACGGTGCTCGCCGAGCTGGCCTGACAAGCTGTCGCGATGGACGCGTTCCGCATCTTCCTGCACGTGCTCGCGGCGTCGATCTGGGTGGGCGGACAGCTCGTCCTCGCCGGGCTCGTGCCTACGCTCAAGTCGTTCGGCCCGGACGCGACGAAGGCCGTTGCTCAGGCCTTCAACCGGATCGCCTGGCCGGCCTTCGCCGTCGCGGTCGTGACGGGGCTCTGGAACGTGCTCGCCATGCCGCTCGAGACACTGCCCCACCCGCTGATCGAGCTGAAGGTGCTCGCCGTGCTGCTGTCCGGCGTGGGGGCGTTCATCCACCAGATCGCCAAGGGCAACAAGGCCATGTTCGCGATCGGTGGCGCCATGTCCAGCGTCTTCGCCGTGCTCGCGATGTACCTGGGCGTCGACATCGGGATCTGAGATGCGGGTCCGCACACTCGCTGCGGTGATCGCGGAGGAGGCACCCGTGTCGCCTCGCCGGGCACTCGCCCTGGCGGCGGGTGTCACCCGGTCGCTGTCGGCGCTCGACGCAGCGACGGCCCCGAGCGTCGTCACCGCGGATGAGATCGAGCTCCACGAGGACGGCACGATCCGCTACGTCGCCGAGCCCGATCGACCGCCCTCGGGCGACGAGGATCCGGAGCTCGGTGCGGCGGTGGGCCGGTTCCTGCACGCCCTGCTGACCGGACGGGAACCGCTCGGTCGCGAGGACGCCCACGAACCCGCCCTGGTCGCCGCCCTGCCGTCGTCCACCTGCGCGCTGATCGCCCGGTCGGCATCCGAGGCGCCGGGGCAGTGGCCCTCGTTGGCGGAGTGGAGCGTCGAGCTCGCCGCGGTGGCTGGTGCGGTCGCTCCCCCGCCGCCCGAGAGCGAGATCCGCCGTCGGCGTCGGCGTCGGACGGTGCTCACGGCGGCGCTCGTCGCGCTGGTCGCGCTCAGCGCGATCGTGGTGTGGCTCGCCCCGGGCTGGTGGGACGACGCGACCGACGAGGGATCGATCGCCCCGAGCGGTCAGCTGGTGCGCGCCTCGTCGTAGTACGCCTGCACCTCGTCGCGCAGCTGCGACGTGAGCTGGGACACCGCACCCCGGGGCACGCGCCCGGTGACCGGGACGTCGGGGTAGATCGGTTCACCGATGACCACCCGGATGCGCACCGGGCGCAGCATCTTCGAGCCGATCGGCATGGCCTCGTCGGTGCGGGCGAACCCGACCGGCACGATCGGCACGCGCATCCGACACGCGACCCACGCGGGGCCCTCCTGGGGGTCCTCGACGACGAGGCCCTCCTTGCGTCGCCCCTCCGGGAACATCACCACGGGGTCGCCGAAGGACAGCGCCGCCTCGCACTTGCGCAGCGCCGCCCGATCCACCCGCTCACGGTCGACGGGGAACGCGCCCATGTGGTCGAGGAAGCGCCCGAACCAGTCGGGCTTCCACACGGTGTTCTTGCCCATGAACCGCATGACGCGGGGCACCGAGACCGCGGCGATCATGAAGTCGATGTTCGAGCGGTGCACCGGGGCGAAGATGAAGGGTCCCGTGACCGGCAGCCGATCGCGTCCCTCGATCGAGATGCGCCACATGACGCGGCAGAAGCCCTCGAGGATGGCACGCAGGATCCGGTAGACCACGCGCTGCCCCACCGACATCGGGGTCAGCTCGGCGGTCCCCGGTCGCCGGGCCGTGTCGGGGGCCGTCGTCACGAGCGCTGCTCCACGAGGTCGACCAGCAGGTCGACCACGCCCTCGATCGACAGGCCCGAGGTGTCGACGTTGACCGCGCCGTCGGCCTCGACCAACGGGCTGTTCTGACGGCCCTGATCGGCTGCGTCGCGGCGCGCGATGTCCGCTGCGACCGTGTCGTAGTCCAAGTCGGTCATCTCCTTGGCACGGCGACTCGCCCGCACCTCGGGATCCGCGGTCAGGTAGACCTTCAGCATCGCATCGGGGAACACGACCGAGCCGATGTCCCGTCCCTCGATCACGCCGCCACCGCGTTCGTGGGCCCACAGGCGCTGACGGGTGCGCATCTCCTCGCGGACACCTGGGTTGGTCGCGACCAGGCTCACCGCTCGCGAGACCTCGGGTCCGCGGATCTCGACGGTCGCGTCGACACCGTCGACGGTGACGACACCGTCGCCGACGTCGAGCTCGACGCCTCGGGCGAGCTCCGCCACCGGTTCGATGTCCGCCGGATCGACGCCGCGCCGCATGGCTGCGAAGGCCACACCGCGGTACATCGCGCCGGTGTCGAGGTAGGTCAGGCCGAGGCGCTCCGCGAGCAGCCTCCCGACGGTCGACTTGCCCGAACCCGCTGGTCCGTCGATCGCGATCACACGCACTGGTAACCCCTCCACGGGTCGAGATGAGCGACCGACACGCTACGGCATGGCGATCCGGAACCTGCGCTCACAGATGCAGTGCCCATCGGCGGAGGGCTCACTGCCAGAGGTCTCACCGGCGGAGGGCTCACCGGCGAAGGGCTTCGAAGCGGGTCCAGTAGTCGGGCACGGTCTTGGCCACGCAGCCGGGATCGGCGATCGAGATGCCGGGGTGCACCAACCCCAGCAACGAGAAGCTCATCGCCATCCGGTGGTCGTCATAGGTGTGCACCACCGTCGGGCGTGGGGTGCCCGGCACGATGGTGAAGCCATCCGCGTCCTCGGTGGCATCGATGCCGCAGCGGCGCAGCTCGGTCACCACGGCGCGCACCCGGTCGGTCTCCTTGCCCCGGATGAAGCCGATCCCGGTGACGCGCGTCGGCGACGACGCGTGCACGGCGACCGCAGCGATCGTCTGTGCGGTGTCGGAGATGTCGGCGAAGTCCGCCTCGATGCCCTGCAGCTCACCGGTACCGGCCACCTCGATCCAGTCCGCACCTCGCTCGACCCGGGCGCCCATTCGCTCGAGGACGTCCACGAAGGCGACGTCGCCCTGGAGCGCGTCCCGGCCGAGCCCCTCGACGCGGACCCGGCCGCCCCGGATCGCGGCGGCGGCGAAGAAGTAGGACGCCGCCGACGCGTCGGGCTCGACGACGTAGCGCTCGTTCGAGCGGTAGCCCGTCGGCAGCACCGAGATGGAGCCGTCGTCCTCGGTGGTGGTGTGGGCGCCGAAGTCGGACATCACCCGCAACGTCATATCGACGTAGGGACGCGAGACCAGCTCGGTCGACACCTCGACGCGGAGGCCCTCGTCCATGCAGGGTGCCGCCAGCAGGAGCGCCGAGAGGAACTGGCTGCTCACGTCCCCACGGACCGCGATCCGCCCGCCCTCGAGGTGGTCGGCGTCGATCTGCACGGGCAGGTGACCTGGCTCACCGAGCTCTCCCACGGACGCGCCGAGACCGTGCAGCGCGCTGATCAGATCGCCCATCGGTCGCTGGCGCAGCGGCTCACCGCCGTCGAGCACGATGGTGCCGCGCCCGAGTGCGGCGACCGGCATGATGAAGCGCGAGGTGGTGCCCGACAGGCGCGCATCGAGCAGCGCACCGTCCACCGGGGGCTCGCCCCGCACGCCGCGCACGTCGATCGCTTCGGCAGCATCGTCCCGGCGCAGCTGGACGCCCAGGCCCTCCAGGCAGTCGATCATCGCCTCGGTGTCGTCCGCGAACAGCACGCCGTCGAGCCGTGAGGTCCCCCTGGCCAGCGCTGCGCAGATCAGCGCCCGGTTGGTGATGCTCTTCGAACCCGGCGGTCGGACCACCGCGTCGAGCTCGTGCGGGAACGGCTCGATGACGTAGGGGTCGTCCACCTCGGGCGCGGCATCCTGGGAGCCGGACATCGCACTCACGCGAGCTCGTGGATCGACACGGTGCGGTCCCCGAACTGCCCCTGGATGGCGGCGGCGAGCTGCTCGGCCCGGCCCGAGTCGACCACCAGGATCAGCAGGCCACCGCGCTCCGACACGCTGTGGGCGACCTCGATGTCGTGGATGTTGACCGAGAGCTCGGTGGCGAGCGCCGTGATCGCGGCGAGTTCGCCCTGACGGTCCGGGATGGCGACGCGCAGCTCGCTGAGCTCCTCGGCCGGCGGGGCGCCGGTCGGCAGGGAGCGCCGGGCGACCTGGGCGGCACGCAGCCGATCGTCGAGCTGGCCGGTGTCACCCCGGTCGATCACGTCGCGCATCTCACCGAGCGACACGATCAGGTCGTCGAGCACCTCGAGGATGGCACCCCGGTTGTCCTGGCAGATGTCGAGCCAGATCCTGGGGTCGCCGGCCGCGATCCTGGTCATGTCCCGGAAGCCGCCGGCGGCGAGACGCAGCAGCGCCTGGTGCTCGGTGGAGCGCTGCGAGGCGAGCGCCATCAGGCTGGCCGCGGTCAGGTGTGGCACGTGGGAGACCGTCGCCACGAGCTGGTCGTGCTCGGCGGGCGCCAGCGTGAGGACCTCGGCACCGAGCGCCCGCACCACGGAGTGCACCGT
>JAFAFN010000582.1 GCA_023423475.1 Actinomycetes bacterium
AGCACGAGGCCGGTGACGGTGGTCCCCATCGACCTCGACATCTCCGCGGTCGCTCCCCGCTCGACGATCTTGTGGTTCGCCCCGTCGATCGCGCGGGTGACATCGTCGATCGATGTCACCGGCGCGCCGACGAGGGATCGGAAACGATCGATGGCGACCGCACTCGCAACGTCGCCCGCGTCGTGTCCGCCCATGCCGTCAGCGACGACGAACACGGGGAGCTCAGCGAGCAGGGCATCCTCGTTCACGGCGCGAGTGCGACCCACGTCCGTGCCACAGCCCCACTCGAGGCGCACGGCCTCGACGGTTCCCTCTCCTCCCATTGGGTGGAGATCGTGCCAGATGTCGCCGGTCCTTATCGAGTGGGACATTCACCTGCCCTCTGTCGGTCGCGCCGGCGACGAGGCGGGAACCCCTGCCGGACCCACGCACTGAACCGCACCGAGGTTGCTCGGCGACATGGGGACAACTCCCCTGGCTCGGGCAGCGATACCGCTGACGCCGGGTCTGGATAGCGTGTCGACATGCCCGAGCTGCCCGAGGTCCAGGCCCACTGCGAACGCCTCACCGTGGACTTCGCCGGCGCCGAGGTCGCGAAGTTCGTGCCCATCTCGTTCTCGGCGCTGAAGACGGCCGTGCCGTCCCCTTCGGACGCGGTCGGTCACACGGTGAGCGGCTTCACCCGACGAGGCAAGTTCCTCATCATGGGCATCGACGGCGCCGGCCCCCAACCGCTCTCGTTCGTGATCCACCTCATGCAGGGCGGGCGACTCGTGCCGGATGAGAAGCAGTCCGCGAAGCCCCGCAACGGCATGGCACGTTGGGTGTTCGCCGACGGGCGAGCATTGCTGCTGACCGAGGCTGGCAAGGAACGCAAGGCCGGCATCTGGGTGATCGCCGGCGACCCGCTCGAACAGGCGCCCATCCTCGGGCTCGGCATCGACGCCGACGTCGCCACGATCGAGCAGCTGACCGCTGCGCTGCAGGCGAAGAACCAGCGGCTGCACGGGTTCCTGCGCGACCAGCACGGCATCGCCGGGCTCGGACGCATGCTCGCGAACGAGATCTGCCACACGGCGAAGCTCTCGCCGTTCGCGATGACCAAGAAGCTCACGCCCGACGAGATCGAGTCGCTGCACGCCGCGATCGCGACGTGCGTGGCCTCGGCGCTGGAGTTCGAGCGCGGCATGGACCGCATGTCGAGGTCGGCCGAGCGCCCCGGGTCGGTGCACCACCGCAGCGGGAACGACTGCCCGGTCTGCGGCGACACGATTCGTGCGGTCGAGTACTCGGCGTACGAGGTCGACTACTGCCCGACGTGCCAGACCGGCGGCAAGGTCCTGGCCGACAACACGACGTCGAAGTTCCTGAAGTAGCCACACCCGACGACGGCTCGCCACGAGGACCCGCAATGTGGTCACGCCGATGGTAATGTGACTACATGGATGTCGGAGTGCGTGAGCTCAAGGCGAAGCTGTCGGAGTACCTGGCGCTCGCTTCGAACGGTGAAGAGGTCACCGTCACCGATAGGGGTCGGCCGATCGCCCACATCATCGCGACGCACGGACGATCAGACATCGAGCGCGGCATCGACGAAGGCTGGATCGAAGCGCCCCGCCGTCATTCACTCGATGACGTGCCGCGCCATCGGGGCCACCGCTCCGTGCTCGACGTCCTCGACGAGGATCGAGGGTGACGCTCTACGTCGACTCCAGCGCGCTGCTGAAGCGCTACGTCGACGAGCACGATTCGGACACGGCGGTCGAGCTGATGAGGTCCGATCCCGTCCTGCTCACGTCCCGGCTCACCGAGGTCGAGGTACGACGCAACCTCGCCCGCCTGCTCGACGGCGACGCGCTCGACGCTGCACGACGTCAGCTCAGCACCGACCTCGACGCACTCGCGCTGGTCGCCCTCGACGCTGCGACCTGTGGTGCGGCAGCCACGATCGCCGAGCAGACGCTGTGCCGATCACTCGATTCGCTCCACCTCGCAGCTGCGCGACGAGCCGGCCGACACACGACGGTCCTGACCTTCGATCATCGCCAGGCCTCCGCTGCCCGGGCCGTCGGCCTCGCAGTCGTCGGCTGCTGAGCCGGACACTCCCCGACCCACTCCGTCAGACCGTCCCGAAAAACGGGACACTTCGGTGACTTCAGGTCAGACGGTCCGAAGAACGGGACGGTTCGGCAGAAAACGTGTCAGACCGTCCCGAAAAACGGGACGGTTCGGCAGAAAACGTGTCAGACCGTCCCGAAAAACGGGACGGTCTGACACGGACCCTCTGGGTCGCCGTACGAAGACGCCGGACTCAGATGAGGCCGAGCTCCTTCACGGCGTCGCGCTCCTCGACGAGCTCGGCGACCGAGGCGTCGATGCGTGCACGTGAGAACTCGTTGATCTCGAGACCCTGGACGATCTCGTAGTTGCCGCCGGAGCAGACCACGGGGAACGACGAGATGATGCCCTCGGGCACGCCGTAGGAGCCGTCCGACGGGATCGCCATCGAGACCCAGTCGCCCTCGGGGGTGCCCAGGTGCCAGTTGCGGATGTGGTCGACGGCGGCCGATGCGGCCGAGGCAGCGGAGGACGCACCGCGGGCCTCGATGATCGCGGCGCCACGCTTGGCGACGGTCGGGATGTACTCGTCCGCGTACCAGGCCTCGTCACCGACGGCCTCGAAGGCGTTCTTGCCGTTGACCTCGGCATGGAAGAGGTCCGGGTACTGCGTGGTGGAGTGGTTGCCCCAGATCGTCATCTTGGTGATGTCGTTGACCGACACCTCGAGGCGACCGGCCAGCTGCGCCATGGCACGGTTGTGGTCGAGGCGGGTCATCGCGGTGAAGCGGCCCGGGTCGAGGTCGGGCGCGTTGTTCATGGCGATAAGCGAGTTGGTGTTCGCCGGGTTGCCGACGACGAGGACCTTGACGTCCTTCTTGGCCGAGCGGCTGAGCGCCTCGCCCTGCGGCTTGAAGATGCCACCGTTGGCCGAGAGCAGGTCGGAGCGCTCCATGCCGGCCTTGCGCGGCATCGCGCCCACGAGCAGGGCGACGTCCGCGTCACCGAAGGCGACGTCCGCGTCGTCGGTGCGGACGGTGCCGGCGAGCAGCGGGAAGGCGCAGTCGTCGAGCTCCATCGCGACACCCTCGAGCGCGCCGAGCGCCGGGGTGATCTCGAGCATCTGGAGGATGACGGGCTGATCCGGGCCGAGCATCGAACCGCTGGCGATGCGGAAGAGCAGCGAGTAGCCGATCTGGCCTGCTGCTCCGGTGACGGCGACGCGGATGGGGGACTTCGGCACGATGGCTCCTCGGTTCAAGGTGTCGGACCCGTTGGCCCGACTCGGGTGCTCGGCGGTCAGAGCGAACCGAGCCTACCGACGCCCCGCGGGGGCACGAAACCGGGACCGGACCTCAGCCGTCGAAGGAGCGCAGCAGCGCGGTCTGGGTGACCGTGGCGACGTGCTCCCCGGTCTCGCTCCAGAGGTTCAACGCCCCGCTCGCGAGCCCGTTGCCGAGGTGGGTGCAGTACGAGTCCACCCCGATCCACGTGCCCGTGATGGGAGCGAGGACCTGCAGGTCGATCTGCAGCGACACGCTGCCGACGGGCTGGTCACCGCCGCCGAGGGCGACGACGAGTGCCGAGCCGAGCGAGTCGCCGGGGATCGGGATGAGCGCCGGGTCCCACGCGACGCCGTTCACCGCGGGTGGATCGGTGAACCGGAACCACACCGCGAGGCGCGGTACCCGCTCCTCGCCGAGCAGGCCCTGGTCCGCGCCGGTGGCGACCTGCCATTCGGTGTTGTCGAGGAAGCCGAGCGGGAAGTCGGTGTCGACCGGCTGCGGTTCGGAACTCCCCGGGTCGGGCACCTCTCGCAGTTCGTAGGGCCGTGGGAGCGGGGCGAGGGCCGGACCGGGAAGGCCAGGGTCGGTGAAGACCGCCGAGAGCACCACGCTCGCTTCGCCCTCGGGAGCCGTCGCGTCCCTCAGGGTCCCCTGGACCTGCGCGGCCCGACGGCCGCTGCGCAGCACCTTCACCTCGGTCGTCACCGGACCGCAGGCGACGGGCCGCACGAACGTCGCGCTCGCGCTCGCCAGGGTCAGCTCGTCACGACCGAGCACCGCCTCCATGGCCCGCAGCGCAGCGGCCATGACGACGCCACCCTGGGCGAAGTACAGACCCCAGGCGTCGGTGATCACCGAGTGGGCGAGGTTCGGATCGTCGTCGTCCACGACCGGGGTCGTGTCGATCAGGATGTTCGGTGTCGTCGTGCTCACGTGCGCTCCACCGTACCGACCGGCCGACCGCTCAGCCGACGAAGGCGAGGCGGGACGGCACCCGCGCCCCTCGGGCGCGGGCAGCGTCGTTGCCGCCGGCGACCGTCGGAGTGCCCGGCGGTGCAGTGGTCGTCGGCGTCTCCGGCGGTCCGCACGGTGCATCGAGCCCGGGGCCCGGGCCGGGCCCGAGGCAGGCGTCGATGCCCGACACGCCGGCACCGTCGACGACGACCAGCTCGACCTGCTCCGGCGATGGGAAGACGGGTGACCCGTCGTCCTCGACCTCGATCGCGACGTTGCGGTACCACTCAGGCTGGTACTCGGGAGCGAACCCGGTCTCGCCGCAGCTGTTCTTGCCGTCGTCGCGCACCTCGTCGGGGTCGACCGGCTCCGCCGGCACGAAGAAGCCGACCAGGTAGCTGCCGTCGGGCGCCTCGGCGGACCAGCGGCCATCGGCTCCGGTGGGGAACATCCCACCGTCGTCGGGGTCGTCGATGCCGGCGGCGAACACGCAGACGCCACTCATCGGCTCGCCGGTCCGCTCGTCGTACACGGTCCCCCCGACCGGCCGGGTCGAGTCGTCCTCACCAGATCCGGAGGTCACCTCGATCGCACCGACGTCGCAGAACGCCTCGCCGTCCCCGTTGCCATCGGCCGGGCGGACGTCGTCATCCTCCTGGTCGTCCACGACGCCGGTGAGTGCATCGATCGCGGGGTGGCCCTCGGCGGGCCACAACTCGCCCTCCTGGAGCTCGACGAGCAACGGCAGCTGAACGGCTGAAGTGAACTATCGCGTCGGCATCCCGACGCAGGGTTCAGTCCTTGGCGAACTTGCCGCCGGTGCCACCCGTGCGCAGGTTGTACACCGACGCGAGCGCCACGATCGGCCAACAGACCAGACCGAGCCACCCCGACCAGCCGCCGTCACCGCCGACCACGGTCCACAGCGACGTGCCCGTGAGGAAGATCGAGAGCACCAGCACGACCCACTGCAGCATCCGTCGTTGTTGGTTCGTCATGGGATCAGGCTACCGGGACGACCCGCGGGATCAGGCGGCGCGGGTGTTGCCGATCCACGACTCGTAGAGGCGGCCGTAGACGCCGCCCTCGGCCACGAGCTCGTCGTGGGAGCCGAACTGCACGATCTGCCCGGCGTCGAACACCACCACCAGGTCGGCGGCCTCGGCGGTCGACAGCCGGTGTGCGATCGACACCGTGGTGCGCCCCTCCGCGAGGCGGGCCAACGCCACCGCCAGGGCTCGTTCGGTCTCCGGATCGACGGCGCTCGTCGCCTCGTCGAGGATCAGCAGACCAGGATCGGCGAGCTGCGCGCGGGCCAGGGCGACGAGCTGACGCTCCCCGACCGACAGCGCGTCACCGCGTTCGCCGACCTCGGTCACCAGGCCGTCGGGAAGGCCGTCGACCCACCAGTCCAGCTCGAGCGCTCGGAACGCCGCCGCGACGTCCTCGTCGGTCGCACCGTCACGGCCGTACTTCACGTTGTCGGCGATGGTCGTCTCGAACAGGAAGCCGTCCTGGGGGACCAGCCGGATCGCGGTCGACCGAGAGCCCGGAGCCACCTCTCGCAGGTCGGTGCCGCCCACGACGATCGCGCCGGAGGTCGGATCCGCCAGGCGGGACAGCAGCTTGGCGAGCGTCGTCTTGCCCGACCCGGTCTCGCCGACGATCGCGACGTTCACCCCGGCCGGCAGCACGAGGTCGACGTCACGGAGGACCGGGTGGCCCGCTTCGTACTCGAACTCGACGTGCTCGACTCGCACCTCGAGCGCACCGGTGGCGAGCTCGACGCCGGGGTCGGGCTCGACCACATCGATCGGCTCGTCCAACAGGTTGAGGATCTTGTACCACCCCGCGAGGGCGGTCTGGGTCTGGTCGAGCACCTCGCCGATCTCGGCGACCGGCTGCACGATCATGTTCGCCAGGAACACCACGGCGATGAGCGTCGCCGCCGACAGCCCCCACTCCGGTCCCCACCACACGCCGACGCCGACGACCGCGGCCAACGTGAGCCCGCTGAAGATGTCCGAGACCGGGAACATGATGGCGAAGTAGAACCTGGCGCGCAGCTGGCTGCGGTACTGCCGGTCGATCGCGCCGTTGAGTCGCCGCCGGGCGGACGGCACGTTGGCGTAGGCACGGATGACACGGATGCCGGTCACCGTCTCGCTGATCTCCGACAGCGTGTCCGAGACCCGGGTCCGCAGATCGTCGTAGGCGTGCAGCTGACGCTTCTGCACCAGCTTCATCACCGGCACGATCGGCGAGATCACCAGCAGCGTCACCAGCGCGAGCTGCCAGCTGTAGATCGCGATGACGACGAGGGACACGAAGATGATCGTGAGGTTCACGATCCAGCTGACCGCACCCCACGACGCGAACTGGGCGAGCGTCTCGATGTCGGAGGTGACGCGGGCGACGAGCACGCCGCGCTTCGACTCGTTGTGGTGCGCCATGCTCAGCCGGTGCACGTGGGAGAACGCCCGGGTGCGCAGCCCGTAGATCACGTTCTCGGCGGTGCGCATCACGCGCATGTAGGTGAAGCGGTTCAGCACCGCGAGCGCCATCATCGCGACCGCTGCGGCGGCGCCGGCGCCCAGCA
>JAFAFN010000104.1 GCA_023423475.1 Actinomycetes bacterium
CTTCTGGGCTCGTGTAGAGCTCGGCGGCCGTGAATGGGGCGCCGGAGAGGGACGCACCAAGAAGGAAGCCGAACAGGCTGCCGCCGGCGATGCCGTCGAGCAGCTCCAGCAGCAGTCCGCCGATCGACGGACCAGCGAACGCGGCACGGGCCGCCAGCACGAGAGCGGACCAGTGACCACACCGACCGACGACCGAGGGACCACACCGGAGACGGCGGGAACGACCCGAGGGGGAGACCATGCCTGAACTACCTGAGTTGGAACTGCTGCGACGAGACCTCGAACGAGAGGTCGGCGATCGCAAGATCAAGACCGTCGAGGTGCCCGTCGCCGGCGTCGTGAAGCAGCCGACGAAGAAGGCGCTCATCACCGCGCTCGAGGGCGCCAAGCTGACCGGTGTGACCCGCCGGGGGATGCTGATCCTCTTCGGCGTCGAGGGCACCCACAAGCTGGTGGTCTCCATGGGAGAGCACTCCCGCATGACCCGCAACCAGGCGAAGGACGCGCTCGCCCCCGGAACCGCGCTGGTGCTCACCTTCACCCAGGGCGGTCAGCTCCGACTGATCGACCCCAAGAAGGAGGCGACCGTCGAGTACGTCGACAACGATGGACTCGACGAGCTCCACCCCGAGCTCGCCGGGCTCGGCCTCGACACCGTCGACGAGCCGGTGTCCTGGACGACATTCGGCGAGGCGCTGATGCGTCGCGACGGCAAGCTCAAGTCGATCCTGATGGACCCGACCTTCCTGGTCGGCATCGGCCCCATCTACTCCGACGAGATCCTCTTCCAGGCGGGCCTGCGCTTCGATCGGTCGACCTCGACCCTCTCGGCCCAGGAGATCCGACGGCTCTACCGCGCCGTCGTGGAGACCGTGCACGAGGCGTTGAAGTACGGTGGCACCTCGCTCGGCGACGACGGGTGGGTGGGACTCTCCGGTGAGCCGGGCGAGTACCAGCAGTACATCACCGTGTACAAGCGCGACGGCGAGATGAGCCCCCGTGCTCGCGGGCCCATCGTCAAGGCCCGTTTCGGCAACGGGTACACCTATTTCTGCGAGCAGACGCAGGTCTGATCGCCGCCCTCACACTGCAGGAGAGCCGTGTTCCTCAAGACGCTGCAGATCAAGGGGTTCAAGTCGTTCGCCGATGCCGCGACGCTGAGCCTCGAACCCGGCGTGACCGTCGTGGTCGGGCCGAACGGCTCGGGGAAGTCGAACGTCGTCGATGCCATCGGGTGGGTGCTCGGCGCCCAGAAGCCGTCGATCGTGCGCTCCCAGAAGATGGACGACGTGATCTTCGCCGGGACGTCGAAGCGTCCCGCGCTCGGTCGTGCAGAGGTCTCGCTGACGATCGACAACTCGGCGGGGCACCTGCCGATCGACTTCACCGAGGTCACGATCACGCGACTGCTGTTCCGCTCCGGTGACAGCGAGTACGCGATCAACGGCGTGCCGTGTCGACTGCTCGACGTCCAGGAGCTCCTGAGCGACTCCGGCGTCGGCCGCCAGCAGCACGTGATCATCTCCCAGGGCAACATCGACGGTGTGCTCAACGCCCGCCCCGAGGAGCGGCGCCTGATCATCGAAGAGGCCGCGGGTGTCCTCAAGTATCGGCGGCGCAAGGAGCGTGCTGAGCGTCGCCTGACCGCGACCGAGGCCAACCTGACCCGGATCCAGGACCTGCTGCGAGAGGTGCGGCGCCAGCTCCGACCGCTGGAGCGCCAGGCCGACGCCGCGCGCCGTCACGGCGATCTGGTCGCCGAGCTGTCGGCGTTGAAGCTGTTCGTCGCCGGCAAGGAGCTCGCCCGGCTCCGCTCCCAGCTCGAGGCGGGCGTGACGGCCCAGGCCGAGCTGCGCGGCAGCGACCAGGAGCTGCGGGCCAAGCTCGCCGAGCTCGATGCCCAGGTCATCGCGACCGAGGCACAGCTGTCCGCCCTCGGTGGCCGGGACGTCGGCGATGCGCTCGTGCGCTACGAGACGCTGCGGGAGAAGGGCCGCGGCCTGACCGCGCTGCTCGCGGAACGCCGACGGGGCGTCGAGCGAGAGTTGAACTCGTCGGTCGACGCCGCGGTCATCGCATCGCTCGAGTCCGAGCAGTCCCAGCTGCATGCCGAGTCCGCACGCGCCGAGCGCGACGGCGAGGCGATCCTCGTCGAGGCCACCGAGCTGCAGGAGGCCGAGGGCGATCTCGCCGAGCAGCGCCAGCGCTTCGAGGAGGAGTGGGG
The DNA here is from genome assembly GCA_023423475.1 of Actinomycetes bacterium. Classification (GTDB taxonomy): domain Bacteria; phylum Actinomycetota; class Acidimicrobiia; order Acidimicrobiales; family Microtrichaceae; genus JAFAFN01. Next base: position 2,225 of record JAFAFN010000104.1, read on the forward strand.
CGACGGCGTCGCTGCCCCCACGGGTGAGGCCGCCGGGGTGCGTGGCGAGCTCGCTGCCCTCCGCTCGGCGATCGAGCGCACCGGCAACGACCGCACTCGCCTGCAGGCCCGCCGGACCTCGTTGTCGGAGCGGGTCGAGCGACTCGTCGCCGAACGTGGCGAGGCCGTGGGCGAGCTCGAGGCCGCAGATGCCGCCGAGGCCGACGTGGTCGCCGAGGTCGATCGGTCCGTCGCTGCTCGTGGTGCCGCCGATGAGGCGCTGGCGCTGGCCGAGCAGGCGGCGACCGAGGCAGAGGCGGAGCATTCCGCCTGGTCCGCTCGGGTCGAGGCGCTGACCCTGGCCCTCGACGAGGCCCGCCAACGCGCCGGCGCCGAGCGGCTGTCCGGCCTGGACGGGGTGCTCGGCACCCTGCTCGACCTGGTCGAGGTCGACCCCGGTTGGGAGGAGTCCTTCGAAGCCGCGGCGGGCGAGGCGCTCGGTGCAGTGGTCGTGGCCGACGTCGACGCGGCGAGCCGTGCGCTGCAGGCCCTCTCCGAGGGTGACCACCGCGGCGCCGTGCTGGCGTTGAGCGGACTGGCGGACGCCGCCGCAGGGTCGCCTCCACCGGCGGGCGAACCCGTTCGCCGACACGTCCGGGCGCTGCGGTCCTCGTCGAGCGCCGAGGGTGCCGTCGAGGGCATCGAGCGGGTGCTCGACGCGCTGCTGTCCACCGCCGTCGCCGTCGACGGCGACTGGGACGTCGCACTGCGCATCGCGACCGACCACCCGTCCGCGGTGGTGGTGACACGCGCAGGTGACCGCTTCGGTGTCTCGGGGTGGCGCATCGGTGCCGCCCGGTCGGGTGCCACGGGCGCCGCGCTGGACGAGGCGACGAGCCGGTCGGAGTCGTCCCTCGCCGCTCGCGATGCCGCACGCCGTGATGTCGAGGCCGCTCGGACCGCGCTGGCCGAGGCCCGGCGTGCCGAACAGGAGTCCGGTCGCGCCCGCGACGTCAACGAGTCGCGACGGAGGACCCTCGGCGACTCGGTGCGACGCCTCGATGCCGACGCCGAAGAGGCCCGCGCCGAGCTCGAGGCCCTCGGCTCGCACCTCAACGACCTGGTCGAACGGCTCGCACGTGAAGAGGCCCGCGTGGCCGATCTCGCCGAGCAGCTGCCCGCGCTCGAGTCCGCCGAGGCGGAGCTGGGCGCCAAGGCCCGGGCGATGGCCGAGGCGAGAGAGCTGCTCGACGCGCGCAGCGCGCAGGTCGCCGCGGTCCGGACCGACCTCGAGGTGCGCTCGGCGGGCGTCGAGGAACGCCGCCGCTACCTGACCGATCGCCTCGCACAGGTCGACGAGCGCCTGAGCCGCAACATCGCCGAGCGCGACGCCGCGGCTCGCCGTCGGGTCGAGCTCGTCGCACGAGCCGAGGCGACGGATCGCCTCACGCAGTTCGTGGCGGCCAGGTTGACCGTCATCGAATCCAACCTCTCGGGGCTGCGGGCGGAGCGCCAGCGCCAGTCCGACGAGGCGAGGGGAGTGACCGGGCGTCTCGACGGTCTGCGGCGTGAACGCCAGCAGGCGGAGAGCCGTCTCGAGGAGCTGCGAGCCCGGGTCCAGAAAGCCGAGATCTCCGACGCCGAGACCCGACTCCGCCTCGAGGCGGCGACCGAGTCGCTGCGCAACGACCTCGACCAGGAACCGGCCG
>JAFAFN010000154.1 GCA_023423475.1 Actinomycetes bacterium
GTGCGTCCGTCCACGGTGGCGGTGATGCTCATCGGCTCACTCCTCGTTCGGCGGGGTGGACCCCATGGATCAGGAAGGTCGCGACGTGGTGGGCGACCACCTCGGGTGGGTCGTCGGGCGCACTCACCGCGTAGCTGACGAGCAGCCTCGTCACGATGTCGGCGAGGCGGCGCAGGGTCAGGGCGTCGAGCTCGGGCTGCTGTGTGGCGATGACCTGCTCGACGACGCTGCGGACCATCGACATGACCGGCCCACCGTCCGAGGTGAGCAGCGGGAGCAGCGACTCGGGTTCGGTCCTGATGAGCCGGTCGAGCAGCGGGTGCTCGCGGGTGACCCTCAGCGCGGTGGCGAACGCTGCCTCGAGCGCGTCGCGGGGGTCGTCCTCGTCGAGCGACGCGGCGGTGACCTGCTCGATCAGGAGCTCGGTCTCGGCGGCGACCACCGAGGCGACGAGCACCTCCTTCGACGGGAAGTGCCGGTACAGGGTCTGCCGCGACAGCCCGGCTCGCTTCGCGACGTCGCCCATCGAGAGCTTCGAGATGCCGTGCACCGTGGCGGTCTCGAGCGCGGCGTCGAGCAGCTGCTGTCGGACCGGGAGCGCGGGTGTCGGGTCCTCCATGAGTGACAGAGTAACACGATCTGTCACTCTGTCAAGCAGTCTGCTGCGGTCGCGCCCGGCCTCGAGCCGTGCCATCGGTCGCTCGCGGGCCTCCCGCCTGTCGCTCGCAGGTCGTGTCGGAACAGACTGGCGGGGTGAGCAACGTGGTCGAGCGCGACGTCCTGGTGATCGGGGGAGGGCCCGCCGGTGCCGCGTGCGCCATCCGTGCCGCAGCCGCGGGCGCCAGGGTCACCGTCTTCGAGAAGGGCGCCTACGGGCGGGACAAGATCTGCGGTGACGGTCTGACCCCGCGTGCGGTCAGGGCGCTCGACGAGCTCGGTGTCGACCTCGACGACGCCCACCGCATCGACGGACTCCGCATGGTCGCCAACTCGACGGTCCGTCAGCTCGAGTGGCCCGGGATCGCTCCGTTCCCCTCCCACGGCGCGGTCTGGCCCCGCCGCCGACTCGACGCGCGCCTGATGGAGCTCGCCGAGAAGGCCGGCACCGAGCTGCTCTGGGAGCACGAGGCCGAGCCGGTGCTCGACGGCGACCGCGTCGTCGGCGTGCAGGTCGGACCGCATCGCTGGACCGGTGACCTCGTGGTGCTCGCCGCAGGAGCGCCCGGCGCGGCGGCACGACTGCTGGGGGCCGAGCGTGTCGCGGACGAGCCCTTCGGCCTGGCGATCAGGACCTACGCCGAGAGCCCCCGGCACGCCGAGCGCTACCTCGAGGCATGCCTCACGCTGCGCGACGAGTCGGGTGTCCCGGTCCCCGGTTACGGATGGATCTTCCCCGCGGGCGACGGCACCGTGAACATCGGCGTCGGTGCGCTGTCCACGATGAAGGGCTTCAAGAAGCTCAACCTCAACAAGCTCCAGGACAGCTACCGGGCACTCGTCGGCGACGAGTGGGGCCTGGGGCCGGATCTCGAACGGCCGCGTGCCTGGCGACTGCCGATGAGCTCGCAGCGTCGCCACGGTCCCGGCTGGGTGGCGATCGGCGACGCGGCGGGGCTGGTCAACCCGATGAACGGCGAAGGCATCGACTACGGACTCGAGTCCGGCATGCTGGCGGCCGACCTGTTCCTCGAGGACCCGACGACGGCGCCCGCTCGCTACGAGGAACTGGTCTCGGAGCGCTTCGACGCGTTCCTGCGCACCGGACGACGCTTCTCGTTCCTGATCGGTCACCCGTGGATCCTGCGCAGCGGTCTGCGGGTCGCCGTCGGGACGACCGGGATCGCGAACGTGACGCTCCAGGTCATGGGCAACCTCGTCGACTCCGACACCCCGGGTGCCGGCGGCCTGGCCATGCGCGCCGCCGACCGTGTCCTCGCAGCGGCCGATCCGCTCCTGCGCCGCACCAGGGCGACCGCCTGACGTGCACTTCGAGACACGACACCACCGTCAGCGACGCGAGCTGCTCGAGGCGGGCTTCCTGCCCGAGTGGCGTCAGCTGCTCGAGGACCGCGTGCCGGTCTGGGGCCAGCTCGACGACGACGAGCGGGCACGGGTCGAGCAGCTCTCGCTCGGCCTGCTGGCGGACGTGCACTGGGAGGCGGCCAACGGCTTCGAGATCACCGACGAGGTCAAGGTGACGATCGCAGCACAGGCGTGCGTGATCATCCTCGGACTTCCCGACGACTCGTTCCACGACGTGCACACGATCCTCGTGCACCCGACGACGCTCGTGCTGCAGGGCGAGCACTCCCAGGTCGCCGGCATCGTGTCCGACGGGCCGATGCCGATCCTCGGGCAGGCCGAGCTGCACGGACCGGTGACGATCATCTGGGACGCGGTGAGGGACGAAGCGCGACATCCCGGGAGTGGCCACAACGTCGTGTTCCACGAGTTCGCCCACAAGCTCGACATGCTCGACGGCGCCGCGGACGGCACGCCGCCGATGGGCTCGATCGAGCAGAGCGAGCGCTGGGTCGAGGTCTGCACGGCGGCGTACCAGCAGGTGGTCGAGGGTCGCGGCGGCAGCGCGCTGCGCTCGTACGCAGGGGTGAACCCGGCGGAGTTCTTCGCGGTGGCCACCGAGGCGTTCTTCGACGACCCGGTGGACCTGCGACACCAGCAACCGGACCTCTACGAGGTCATGGCCGAGTACTACCGCCAGGATCCGGCAGCTCGTCGACGAGCGCGCCGAGTCGGGTGAGCGCGTCCCTGGTCCTGGCACCCCACCAGACCAGGTCCTGGCCGTCGACGAAGACCGTGGGGGCAACGGTCTCGAGCTCGTCGCGGTGGCGTTCACCGAAGCGGTACGGCTCGTCCGGGGCGAACACCGCGTCCGGGTGTTCGGCGGCGACCTCGGCGAGGTCGATCGTCGGGTAGGGCCCCCGGTCGTGCAGCACGTTGACCACGCCGAGGGTCTGCAGCAGCGAGGTGGCGTACGTCGGCGAACCGAGCCACATCCACGGCCGCTTCCAGATCGGGATCGCGACACGGCAGCGGGGTGCAGCCTCCTCGAGCGGACCCAGCGGTTCCCAGCGTGCGCCGATCCGCTCCGCGAGCGAGCCGAGCTGGGCATCGAGGTCGTGCACCGATCGCACCCGCAGGACGTGCACGTGCACGCCACGCTCGACCAGGGCGTCGTGGTCCTCGCGCCGGTTCTCCTCGGTGTCGACGACGACCAGGTCGGGAGCGAGCGCCTCGATGGCCGACAGGTCCGGGTCCTTCGTGCCACCGACGTGGGGAAGGTCCGGTCGTTCGCAGAACCTCGTGCAGGCGATCGGCGTGCGGTCCCACGCCGAGAGCGTCTCGGTGGCGGACGGGACGAGGCTCACGATCCGCGGCGACGACATGACCACATGATGCCCGGGCGCTGGCCCGGACGCGACGACGGCCCGGGCAGCGCTGCCCGGGCC
>JAFAFN010000159.1 GCA_023423475.1 Actinomycetes bacterium
CGTCGGCATCGACGAGCGACGCGCCGAGCGTGCCCTGCACCGCGTCGGCGACGAGGTCGCTGATCTCGGCACCCTCCTTCGCGACGTTGCGTGCGAAGTCGGTCTGCATCCCCCCGAGGACGTACACGTCGGTCGTCATGGTGCGCTCCGTTCGGTGGCGTTGGTCACTTCGCCAACTGTAGCGGCGGCGGAGCGGCCTGGCAGCACCCGCTCGGCCGGTACGGTTCCCGCCGACACGGACCCACCCACGACAGGAGCCTCCGTGACCGATCACGCCGCACTGACGGACTTCCTCCCCGACTTCTCGACCTCGATCCCGACCCGACTCGGGACCGTCGGCACGGTCGTCGACGGCATGGTGCACGGCCGCCTCGAGGTCGTGCCGTCGGTGCTGTCCCACGGCGCGGTCACCTCGACCGCGCTCGCCTACCTGGTCGACGTCGTGGCCGGCATGGCACTCGACACCGACCCCGACATCTGGATCTTCACCTCCGAGATGTCGGTCCGGGTCGCCACGACCCGCACCCCGACGCTGGTGACCGGTGGACCCGAGATCCTGCGCGACGGGCGTCGCTCCGGCACCGTGGCCGTACCGATGTTCGACGAGCACGGCGACGAGTTCGCCCTGGGGATCGCCTCGTTCGCCAAGGTCGCCCGCCGAGAGGGCGACCCCGTCAAGCCGATGCCGGACCTGTCGAGCCTGGACGAGTCGTGGGGGCTGGTGCAGCCGCTCGACCGACCCGTCCGCGAGGCCGCCGGTCTGCGCGTGCTCGATCCCGCGCACGGTGTCGTCGAGCTCGACATCACCGGCGAGGTCGTCAACCCCGCGGGCGCGCTGCACGGCGCGATGGTCGCCTTCGTCGCCGAGTGCGCGGCGCAGGAGCTCGCCGAGTCGACCACCGGCACACCGCAGTGCGTCACCGAGCTGGACGTCCGCTTCCTCAAGCAGGCCCGCATCGGACCGGTTCGTTCGAGGGCCCGGTACCTGGGCCGTGGCGGCGTGATCGTCGTCGACCTGTTCGACACGGGTTCCGATGACCTGCTGACCACGATCACCGCACGGACCACTCCCCCGGCGGCGAGCTGACGGGGTACACCACGACGGCCCCCTCAGGTGACGTCGGGTTCGCCGAGCTTCACCACGACCACGCCGGCGAGCACGAGCGCCGCGCCGAGCAGCTGCGTCGCCGCGGGGATCTGGTCGAGCAGCACCCAGGCGAACACGATCGCCGCCATCACCTCGGTCAACGCGACGAAGGACGCGAGCCGCGACCCGAGTCGTCGACCCGCGGCGATGCCGGTGACATAGGCGAACGCAGCGGTCACCACGCCGAGCGCCAGGACCGGCACCCACCACGGAACGCTCATGGGTGCGTAGTCGACCTGGTTCGTCGTGGCGGTCATCGGCAGGATGCCGATCAGTCCCGCGAGGCCGAGCACGACGGCACCGACGGTCAGGCCTCCTGCAGCGAGGGTGATGGGCGGCAGACCGGTGGAGTCGTCCGCGGACACGATGAAGTAGGTCGCCGCGCCGACCATGGCACCGAGCGCCCACAGCACGCCCTCGATGCTCAACGCTCCCCCGCCGAGCACGTCGAGCAGCAGCACCAGTCCACCCGCGACGATCGCGGCGCCCAGCACCGTGAGACGTCCCGGTCGCTGCCCCTTGCGCGCCCACATCCAGACCACGACGGCGACCGGCGCGAGGTACTCGATCAGCAGCGCGACGCCGACGTCGAGCGACGTGACCGCATAGAAGTAGCAGAGCTGCGCGCCCGCGACGGCGAGCAGCCCGTAGATGAGGACCGTCGGTGCCGCGTCGAGCAGCACGCCCCAACGACCGCGGATGGCGAGCAGTCCTGGCACCACCAGCACCGCCGCGGCGATGGCGATGCGGGTCAGCACCGACGCTCCCGCCGTCCACCCCGCATCGAAGAGGCCGCGGGCGATCGCACCGGAGAGTCCGAACGACATCGCCGAGACCAGGGCGAATGCGAGGCCGGACCGGGTGCGTCCGCCCGTCGGCGTCGGGCCCGCGACCTCGAGGCGATCGAGCTGCTCCACGGCAGGCGACGGTAGTCCCGGACCGCGAACGGTAAGTCCCCTGAAAGGCCCGATCCCTAGGTTCCCCGCCGAGGGATCGCGGACCTGGAGGACGAGAAGTGCGACGAGTGCTGTTCGCGGCTGCGTTGACGTGCCTGGCCGGCGTGGCGACCGCCTGCCCGCCGGCACCCCCGCCGGGGTGGAGCCCCGCCCGGGTCCTGGGGATCGAGATCGACCAACCGGTCCAGGCAGGGTCCACCTTCGACGCCACGGTGACCGTGACCGACGACCAGGCCGTCACCAGCGTGGGCCTGGTGTTCGACCACCCGGCGAGCGTGGCGCTCGACGATCGCCGCTTCGACGTGCACCAGCCGATCACCTGCACCCTCGAGCCGTTCGAACCCGCGCCGGTGGTCGAGGCGCAGCTCTCGTGCACTGATGCGCCGTACGCGGCCAACGGCACGTGGATCGTGACCGCCATCGCGGCGGATGGTCAGGCGCCCGCCGGGTACGAGGGGCGCGCCTCGGCGGGCGTCGACGTCGTCGGCGGTTCCGACGACGTCACCCGACTCATCGTCCGCGACGTGGTGGGCAACACCGTCACGATCGACGAGGGCATCACGGTCGAGGCGGCCTGACCTCGGCCGCCGCCGGCACGCGCCGGGCCGAGTTCAGGTCGACGAGCGAGTCAGGTCGACGAGCGGGTCACCACGAAGGTGCCGGCAGCGCGGTCGTGCCAGCCCTGGTGCCGGTCGCCGTTGGCGATCGTGAACAGCAGCAGCACCGGCCAGACGATCCCGATCCAGCCGGCGATCGCCGCCGCCGACCCGTCGTCGGCCGACAGCAGGTCCGCCAGCACTCCCGAGAGGGCGAGCGGGCCGAGCAGGACGGCGACGCGCACCACGGCTCGGCGCAGTCCCGGCGGGTCACCGCGCTCGTCCACGACCCGCAGTCCGATCACCAACTTGGCGAGGTTCCATCCATAGGTCGCCACGAGCCAGGTCTCGAGGGCGGCGACCGCCGCCCAGATCAGCCACTGCGTCCACCACGCCTCACCGACCGCCGACGACAGGCCGAACAGCAGGACCGCCATCAGCAGCCCGTCGAAGAACGACGCGAGCACGAACGTCGCCGCCCGCACGAAGGTCGACGCCTCGACGAGCCGTGGTGCGAAGTATCGCGCAGCCGGTCTGCCGACCAGGGCGTCGGCGCGCGGCCAGTCTGGTCGGGCCGTCGACCGCGTCCCAGGCGGCAGAACAGTTGCGTACATCACTGCAGATATCGGGGAGGGCGTCTGACCTCACCCAGGACGGGGTATCGACCGTTCGACACCCCGCCACCCAGGAGCTCACCCGATGACCAGCGCCGCGAGCATGATCGACAGCCACCCACGGTCCGGCCAGGTCGACACCAACCTGTTGTCCGACACGATCGACTCCCTCGTCGAGGCCTCCCGCACTGCTCGACAGTGCGCGGACGCGTGCGTGCACGAGCCTGCGCCCATGACCGAGTGCATCGGGGCGAACCTCGATGCCGCTGACATGTGTGCTGCCTCCGTCAGCATCCTCATCCGACTCGGCGACCGCGACACCGTGGTCGCTGCACTCGAGGCCGCCCGCGAAGCATTGCGGGTGTGCGCCGAAGACTGCCGACGACACGGCTCCCACCTCCGCCACTGCACGACCTGCGCCTCGGTGTGCGAGCACGCCGAGGACCTCTGCGTGCAGATGAGCACGGCGCTGACCACCCGAACCGGCTCGACGCCAGCGGTCGACCCGTCCCGGGACCGGCTCTCACCCGGAGCGACCCTCGATGCCCCTTCTGGAGCCGCAGAGCCCAACGAACCCGCCTGACCTCCGGCAGCGGTGCGGTCGGTCCGGCCGCGGTCAGTTCAGCGCAGCGATCGTCCCGTTGAGGACCGCGGCGAAGCTGACCCAGGCCAGGTAGGGCGCCATCATCCATGCGGCCACAGGCCTGATCACTCTCATCACCGAGATCGTGATGACGATCGCACCGACGAGCAGCAGGATCTCGACGAAGGCGAGCCACGGGAGCTCGGCGCCGAAGAACAGCGGTGTCCAGATCGCGTTCAGCGCGAGCTGAATTCCCCAGGCGGAGAGCGCGGCACGGCGCGTCGGGGATGGCGGGGTCCGCCACACCGCCCAGGCCGCGACGCCGATGAGCGCGTAGAGCGTCGTCCACACCGGACCGAACGCCCACCCCGGAGGGTTGAAGAACGGCTTGTCGAGTTGCCCGTACCAGCTCCCCGCGCCGGTGTCGGTGAACGGCAGGCCGACGAGACCGGCGAGCTGCGCCAGGGCGACGAATCCGACGAGCCCCCCGATGACCACCGGCAGCGGACGGTCGGTCGAATTCGGCGATGCGCCGAGTCCGCCCGGAGGGACCGACGTGACAGGAGCGTCAGCCATCGGTCGCTCCGGCATCGAACGAGCTCGCAGTGCGCGGCATCGCGGCGAGCACCTCCGCCTCCTCCACGCCGGCCATCGGGCCGTACTGAAGGCTCAGCGTGCCGGCCGCGCCGCAGTGTGGGCAGGTGACGGGCACGACCACGGCCATGTCGGAAGGGTCGGACTCGCCCTCGACACGTCGGGCGCCGTCGGCGTCGAGCCGGGCGGCGGGGAACTCCTGGTGACACGTGAAGCAGAGCACGGCGGCGCCTTCACGGGCGCCGAACTGCGCGTCGTAACCGTCCTTCGCCAGTCGGGCTTCGACCTCGACCTGGGATCGGTCACCGACGCTGCCGGTGGCGTCCTTGCGAGTGCGCTTGGTTGCCATGTCCGCCCACTACCCGACGGAGCGAGTTGGCAATCACCCGTGGGCGGGCCTCACTTCGAGGCGGAGCCGACCTCTTCGCCCTCGAGCACGCGGTCGAGGAAGTCGGATGCCTCTTCGACCGAGGCGCCCATCGACGGGGCCAGCTCGTGGACCAGGTTCTCCCGAGCGTGGCGGAACATGTCCTTCTCGGCGACGGAGAGCTCGGAGGTGCGACTGCGGATCGCGAGGTTCCTGACCACCTCGGCGACCTGGTAGACGTCGCCGCTCTTGAGCTTCTCCTGGTGGTTCTTGAGTCGACGGCTCCAGTTGGCCGGCACACGGACGTCCTTGCGCTGGAGCACCTCGACGAGGTCGTCGAGCTCATCCGCCGCGAGCGGCGAGCGGATGCCGAGCTCGTCGATGCGGGCGACGGGGACCGACACCTTCAGATCGTTGGCGACCGACTGGAGGACCAGGAAGTCCTGCTTCTCGCCGTTGACCTCGATGGGGGTGACCCCCTGCAC
>JAFAFN010000169.1 GCA_023423475.1 Actinomycetes bacterium
GCGTCGCCGGAGAAGTAGAAGAGCGAGAAGTCGACCGGGACGTCGGCGTGCTGCTCGACGAACGCGCTCGCGGCGTCCTCGGCGTCGCCGTCGACACGGTCGCGGTCGAGGTAGACGACCACCGAGAAGCCGCGGGTGAGCGTGTAGAGCAGCTCGAGGACCGAGATGTCGAACGAGAGGCTCGTGACCGCGAACCAGGTCGCGGGGAGCTCGTGGGGCACCCGCTCGTCCATGCCTTCGAAGAAGTTGACGACGTTGCGGTGCTCGACGAGCACTCCCTTGGGCAGGCCGGTGCTGCCCGAGGTGTAGATGCAGTAGGCGAGGTTCGCCGGGTCGACGGCGACACCGGGTCGCTGCGACGGGCGTGCGTCGATCTGCGCGGCGTCGGTGTCGAGCACGACGACGGTGATGCCCGGGTCGTCGCGCAGCGGCAGCGTGGCCAGCTGCGGTGACTGGGTGACGACGACCGCGCAGCCGCTGTCGCTGATCATGTGCTCGAGGCGGTTGGCCGGGTACACCGGGTCGAGCGGCACGTAGGCGCCGCCGGCCTTGTGGACCGCCACCGCCGAGACCACCAGGTCGATGCTGCGGCTGACGTGGATGCCGACGAGCGAGTCGGGTCCGACGCCGAGGTCGATCAGATGGTGGGCGAGCCGGTTGGCCCGCGTGTCGAGCTCGGCGTAGGTGATCGAGTCGTCCTCGAAGATCACCGCGGTGACGTCGGGGGCGCGGTCGGCCTGGGACTCGACGAGCTGGTGCACCGTGGTGGCCGGCAGCGGCCGCTCGGTGTCGTTCCAGTCGACCAGGACCCGGTGGCGCAGGGCCGGGCCGAGCAGGTCGACGTCCGCGGCGGTCGGGCCGGCGGCCGCGTCGGCGCCGGCGGACTCGACGGCCTGCAGCACGGTCGCGACGCAGGCGGACAGCAGCGCGGCGTCATCGGCGCCGACCAGGGCGTCGTCGTAGCGGATCGCCCAGGACCCGCCGTGGTGGGCGAGCTCGACGACGACGCCGTCGACCGACGGTGTCGGCGCGCCGAGTGCCACGGCGATGGGCAGCAGTCGGCCGGCGACCAGGTCGGGGTTGCGGACGGTCTCGGGATGGCGCGCGACGAGCTCCTGCGCGAACGGGAGGCGTTCACGGGCCGCCGTGAGCGACGTGGTGATCTCGGAGCGGACCTGCTCGAGGGGCTCCTCGGGTGAGAGCTCGACCTCGAGGGGAACGGCCCCGGCGAGCAGCACGCCCGCTGGTCCGACCCGGTCCGCCCATGCGCCGTCGTGCAGCGAGAGGTGGAAGCGGTCCTTGCCGACCAGGCGGGACAGCACCACGGCGAAGGCGCTGAGCACTGCGGCGTCGTCGTCGACGAGGGCAGCGGGCACGTCGAGGGGCGACGAGGCGAGGCGGGTCACGTGCTGCGCCGGCGGCGTCGAGGCCCACGGCAGCTCGACGGGCTCGAGCTCCGAGAGCTGGCGCAGATGAGCCGACTCCTGGCGGGCGAGCAGCGGGCCGAGCTCGTCGAACCTCGCGACGTCGGCCTCGGCGAGTGCGGGGAGTTGGCGACCCTCGACCAGTCCGAGTCGGTCGACGACCTCCGCGACGCCGAGCTCGGCGCCGCGCAGCGAGGTGAACCCGCTCAACGCGATGACGCAGTCGCCCGTGGCGATGCGGATGTCGTCGTCGCTGATCCCGACCACGGTGCCGGCAGCGGCATCGGTGTCGTCGTCCTGGAGCGTCGCGGCGGTCACGGCGACGGCCTGGCCGTCGACGAGCAGCTTCGCCAGCCCGAGGGGGTTCGGGTACGGGCCGAACGTCAGCGCCCGGACGAGCTGGTCGATCTCGGCCGCGGGGCGGCGCAGGTCGATCACACCGAGCGAACCGGGACGGTCGTGACGGCTGTAGGTGCGACGCGGTGCGGACGGGTCTTGTGCGACCCGTTCGAGGGTGCCGGCCGCGATGTCGTCGACGAGCACGCCGAAGGACTCGATCGCTGCTTCGAAGTTGCGGGTGTTGAGCGACAGCGAGGTCTCGCCGTCAGCGATCTCGAACCGCGACTGCGCGACGACGTCGCCCTCGTCGATGCCCGAGGTGATCATGTGCCAGGTGATGCCGTACTCGGCTTCGCCGTTGATGAGGGCCCACGCCGGGGTGTTGAGACCGGCGTACCCGGGGAGCGGGCCGTCGTGGAAGTTGATGGCACCTTCGCTCGGCAGCGCGATCACGCTGTCGGGGAGCAGGGCCAGGTGGGTGATGGCGAAGAGCCACTCGAAGCGGTGGGTGGCGAGCTCGGGCTCCCAGTCGCTCGCCGGACCGGTCGCGTCGATGACCTGCAGCCCCTTCGAGGTGGCCCAGTCCGCGACGCGGCGAGAGCCCGCGGCGACCGCGACGATCTCGTGACCCTTGGACAGGAGTGCTTCTCCGCACTCGATCAGCAGGCTGTCCGCGCCGACCAGGGCACTGCGGAACGGGGCGTGGGCGGACGGGCTCATCGGGCGACCTCGGCGATGGTGCGGTGGTGGTGGGTTGGTGCCGGATGGATGTTCGGAAGCGAACAACGATCGTACATGCCGTTGCAATCGGCGGATCCGGGCCCGACTTGAGTGTGGCGCGGGTCTCGGATGCCGCTCGTCGCCCGCTCGGTGCCCTCGGGGACCCGGATGGCTCACCAACGGTTCACCAACGATCCTGTCGCACGACCTCGCACCAGGACCGCGGCTCGATAGCGTCAGCGCTGTGTCAGATGGGGCAGATGGGGCAGATGGGGCACGCGGAGCGTCGGACGAA
>JAFAFN010000277.1 GCA_023423475.1 Actinomycetes bacterium
CCGGTGAGCCGTTGGCGAGAACGGGGACGATCGAGGAGTACTGGGCTGAGGCAACCACGGCCGCGATCGATGACCGGTCGACCTGCGCATGCGACAGCGCGGCCGCCGCAGCGTCGAGCGTCGTCCGCCACACGGCCTCGGGGTCCTGCTCAGCGGCTCCGTCGGATCCGTGGACCGTCTCGACAGAGCCGCGCGCCGTTCCCACCAGGCGGCCGTCGTCGGACACGACCGCCGCCTTGGGCCCGCTCGTGCCGAGGTCGATGGTGAGGAGGTGCCGGCTCGTCACGCCGAGGCCTCTCCCCTAGGTGCGCCGGTCACCGCGGACGCGATCAGCGCTCGGGCGGGAGGGCGAGGGAGCGCTCGATGTACAAGGTGAGCTGCTCTCGGATGAACTCGTCGACCTCGTCGGTCATGCCGCCTTCGACGCTTCCGTAGATCGCGCCGGTGAGGGGCCGGGCATCTTCGGGCTGGGCCCGGGCGTACGCCACCGCGGCGGCGAGGTCGTCGGTCCACCGCTCGACCACTCCTGAAGCCGCCTGGGGACGGGTCACCGCCATGTGCACGGCGTCGGGGTACTGCTGGCCGTTGAGCCGCCAGCCGAGCGACAGGAGGTGGTCGTTCACGTGGTAGATGTCGATCTCGTCGCTGGTGAACGAGAAGCAGAACGTCGGCGACCCGAGGATCCGCAGCTCGGGATGCGCGGTGACCGCCGCCTGCATGGCGTACGAGGTTCGGAAGATCTCGTCTGCGTAGGCCCGGTACCCCTCCTTGCCGAGTCCGACGAGCGCCGCCCAGGTGGCGGCCAGCAGCCCCGCCGACCGGGACCCGTCAATGCCGGGCGAGTTGTACTTGCCGCCGGTCCACTCGGGCAGGCAGTAGAAGACGCTGTTGCGCATCTCCTTGTCGCGAAACGCCGCCACGGACGTCCCCTTGAACCCGTAGCCGTACTTGTGCGTGTCGGCCGAGATGGTCGTGACGCCGGGGATGGAGAAGTCGAACGGCGCGATGTCGTAGCCGAGGTCGCGTCCCCACGGCAGGATGAACCCACCGAGGCAGCCGTCCACGTGGAGGCCCACGCCGCGCTCGAGCGCCAGGTCCGACATGGCATCGATGTCGTCGATGGTGCCGTAGGGGTAGTTCCCCGCAGACCCGACGAGCGCCACCGTCTGGTCGTCGACGAGCTCGGCCATGGCCGCCACGTCGACCTGGGTCGTCTCGGGGTCGAGCGGTGCAACTCGCATCTCCATGCCGAAGAGGAAGCACGCCTTGTCGAACGCCGGGTGGGCCGAAGCGGCCTTGACCACGTTCGGCCGAGTCACGCCGCGAGCGGACCCGGCGATGCGGTACGCCAGCATGGCGTGCAAGATGCTGCCGGTGCCGCCGGTCGTCACCAGGCCCGCCGGCTCGGTGTCGGTGACGGCCCCGGCACCGAGCATGTCGAGGGTCATGGCGATGATCTCCCCCTCGAACTTCGTCACGCTCGGGCACAGGTCCCGCTGCAGCGCGTTCATGTGCCCGAACATGGCGAACGCCTCGGCCATGTACTCGTAGTGGTCCTCGTCGCCCGAGTAGAGGGTCCCCGAGGCCTTGCCGGTGTTCCAGTGCACCCGCTCGGCGTCGGCCATGTGCCGGATCTCGGCCAGCACCTCGTCGTTCGGACGGCCCTGCTCGGGGAAGGTGCGGTGGACCTCGAAGGTCTCGGCGTAGGGGAAGTTGCGGTCGGCCATGGTGGCTCCTGTCTCGGGGATCGGACTCGGATCGGTCAGGGGTGGGCGCGCAGGCTGTCGACGAGTCGGTCGACCAGGGCCGACCACTCGTCCTGGTCCGGGAGGTCGAGGTCGAGGGCGCGGGTCAGGTGGGCCCCAAGGGCGATGATCGTGTTCATCCTCGCCATGGATCGCGCCCCCATCGTCTCGTCGAGCACGCCCGCGCCCTGGCCGGCGCGGATCTCCTCGGTCATCTGCTGCTCGTCCTGGGTCACCCAGGCCCGCACGGTCCCGGCGACGGTCTCGTCGCGCCCGGCGATCGCGAACGCCTCGACGACGAGTCGGCCCAGTTCGTGGGGTCCTCGCTCGATGACCCGGCCGGCCGCCGTGACGGTGTCGGCGATGTTCACGGTCGCCTCAGGGTCCGTACCGGCGCGCATCGCACGGTCGTAGGCCTCCTTGCCCCAGTGCTCGAGGACCACCCCGAACAGCGCCTCCTTCGAACCGAAGTTCGTGTACAGGGGCCCGGTGCTGAGCCCAGCTTCGGCGCAGATGTCGGCCACGGAGGAACCCTCGAAGCCGTGACGGGCGAACACGCGCGCCGCCGCCTCGACCAGCTCCTGGCGGGTCTGCTCGACGGTGACGCCGCTTCGTCGTCCCATGATCTCTCGCCTCCGTGTTGACGCTCCGTCTAAAATAACAAACACTTGATTGTTTGTCGATCCGGAGGCATCCTCGACCTTCGAACAACGTGCTGCCCCCCGCAGGTGCTCGGGATGCCCGTGCGGTCGGTCCGACAACCGGAAGGAGAAGGTGCTGCCGTGAACCCAACGTCCGAACATCTGGAACTCCCCGAGATCGATCCCTCGTTCCGGGGTCCCGATCAGATCCTCGCCGACCTGGGCACCGTCTTGACCCCGGCGTCCGAGTTGCCGATCGAGGAGATCAACCCGGCCAATCCCCACCTGTTCCGCGACCACGTCTGGCCCGAGCACTTCGCTCGCCTGCGAGCCGACGACCCCGTGCACCTCAACGAGATCGACGTAGCGGGTCGCTACTGGTCGGTCACCCGGTACGACGACATCCGCGCCATCGACGGCGACTGGCAGACGTTCTCCTCCGCGTACGGCATCTCGCTCATGGAGCAGGTGCTCGACGACACGATCCCCGGCATGGCCGGCTTCACGCCGTTCATCGCCATGGACCCGCCGGAGCACACCGGACAACGCAAGAC
>JAFAFN010000295.1 GCA_023423475.1 Actinomycetes bacterium
TACGCGATGCCGATGAGCGGCAGCGTCACCAGGCCCGATGCCTGCTGCGCAGCTGCGGTGGACTTCACCCGCGCCGACAGCCGCAGCACGAGCGACAGCGTCAGCAGCAGGAACGGCGGGATGACCCACAGCATCATCAGGACCCACTCCGGGGTCGGGAAGAACCAGCCGCCGGCGACCGGTCCCACGATCAGGTTCACGACCAGCGAGTAGGTGCCGAACCCGATCAGGGTCGTCAGGTAGCCGGGCACGAAGCTGGCGATCAGCTTGCCGAGGTAGATCTCTCGTACCGAGGCGGGGGAGTGCGCCAGGAACTCGCCCGTGCCACGCTCGCGCTCGCCGACGAGCGACGCCGCGCCGACGGCGGTCGAGATGGTCAGGGGCACGACGACCGCGACCGGGGCGAACAGGTAGACCGCGAGCGCGTACGACGTGCGTCCTTGCGCGGTGTCGCCCTTGATGCCCTGCTGTGCCGACTCGGGCAGCATCTGCAGCGCGTCGGCGGCCCGCTGCACCACCGTGATGTCGCCGAGGTGTCCGACGATCAGCAGGAGGATCGTCGGCAGGATGAGGAAGAAGATCGCTCCGAGCGCTGCCATCGGCAGCCAGTAGTCCTTGGACTGCGCGAGCTGTCGCAGCTCGGTGCGGGCGACCACCCACATGCGGTGCAGGTCGAGCTGGTTGGCCGCACGGCCACCGGCGCGTCGGCGGGTCGAGCCCGAGGAACCCCGGGTGGACGGTGCGGTCGCGGTCATCGGGCGACCCCCTCGTCGGACGGCGCTCGGTCGGGCGCGCTCAGGCCCGCGAAGGGGTCGGTGAGCGGTCCGCCCGGCGGCGGCCCGCTCTGGGGCGGGACCGTCGGAGGAGCACTCGCCCACGACGGGGCGATCGGCTCGAGCGCGTCGGGCGCCGCAGTGCCGGCGGCCTGACGACGGATGGTGAAGTAGAGGTCCTCGAGCGTCGGGACGTGCGGATCGATGCGGCGCAGGCGCAGGCCGTCGTCGCAGAGCGCCGAGATCATCCCGGGGAGGCGGTCGAGGTCGTCGAGCTCGATGCGGGCACCCGAGCCGGTCCGCCGATAGGCGAACACCCCGGCCCACGACGCGATGCGGTCCAGCAGGCGTGGGTCCTCGGCATCGATCTCGACGATCGGGTGCGGCCAGTAGCGCTGGGTCAGCTCCGTGGGGCTGCCCTCGACGAGGGCCGTGCCGCCCTCCATCATCACGACGTGGTCGGCGAGCCCCTCGGCCTCGGCGAGCAGGTGGGTGCACATCACCACGGTCCGACCGTCGTCGGCCATCTCGCGGATCAACGCGAGCACGGCGACCGACGACTCGGGGTCCAGTCCCGACGTCGGCTCGTCGAACATCAGCAGCTCCGGGTCGTGGAGGATCGACCGGGCGAGCGCCAGGCGGGTCTTCATGCCCGTCGAGTAGCCGCCGACCAGCTTGTCGAGGGCGTCGGAGATGCCGAAGCGTTCGGCCGCCGCGGCGATCGGTCCTGCGAGATCGCCCTGCACCCCGTAGAGCTCGGCGGAGTAGACGAGGTTGTCGTAGCCCGAGAGACGGTCGTAGAGCGCCGGCTTCGCCGCGACGACACCACAACGAGGGCGGACCAGGTGGCCGTCGAGATCGGGGTCCAGTCCGAACGTGCGCACCGTGCCGCTCGTGGGCACCAACGCTCCGGTGATGGCACGGATCGCCGTGGTCTTGCCCGCTCCGTTCGGTCCGAGCAGCACCGTGATCCGCCCCTGCGGCACCGAGAACGCCAACGAGCGGAGTGCCTCGGTGTCCCCGAACCGGTGTTCGACGTCCTCGAGGGTGACCAACGGCGCCCGGCCGTCGACCGATGGGGGACCGTCGCCGGTCGCGGTCCCGGTGCGGGACCCGTCGTCGGGTGTGGGATCGCCGGCGGGGGACCGGTCAGGAGGAGTCGTCGCGTCCATCGGCCTGAGCATCGGACGACGTCGGGGTCGACTTGATCCTGTGGCGTCCGCGGCGCCGTCCAGGACGTCCGCTACGATCGAACCTGTGTTCGTTCTCGGCGTCGACCCCGGACTCTCGCGCTGCGGCTACTGCGTGCTCGAGGTCCGCCCCCGCGAGCCGCGATCGCGTGCCTCGCAGTCCCGCGCCGTCGCGATCGGCGTGCTGCGGACCTCGCCGGAGGCCGCCGTCCCGGATCGCCTGGCCGAGCTCTGGTCCGACATCCGGGGCCTGCTCGACGAGTACCGGCCGGTCGCCGTGGCGATCGAGCGGGTGTTGTTCCAGTCGAACGTGCGCACGGCGATGAGCGTGGGGCAGGCATCCGGGGTCGTGATGGCCGAGGCCGCCAGTCGGGGGCTGCAGGTCGCCGAGTACTCGCCGAACCAGGTGAAGGACGCCGTCGCCGGCTACGGCGCGGCCGACAAGCAGCAGGTGCAGCAGATGGTCCAGTTGTTGCTCGAGCTCGATGCGCCGCCACGGCCGGCAGATGCCGCCGATGCCGCCGCCATCGCGCTGACCCACGTCGCCTTCGAGAGCGGCGCCCTCGCCGCGATGGGGCGGACGGTCGCACAGGAGGGTGCACGATGATCGGCTCGCTGCGCGGCGAGTTGCTCGACCGCTCTGACGTCGAGCTGATCGTCGAGGTCGGAGGCATCGGCTACCGCGTCTCGGTCACACCGGCGACGGTGAACGAGGTCGGCGAGGTCGGGTCGCAGGTGTACCTGCAGATTCACCACCACCGGCGAGAGGACGCCGAGACGCTCTTCGGGTTCACGTCGATCGACGAGCGACGGGTGTTCGAGACGCTCATCGGCACCCACGGCGTCGGACCGTCGCTCGGTCTCGCGATCCTCTCGGTGCACTCACCGCTCGGTCTGCGCCACGTGCTCGCCACCGACGACGTCGCAGGCCTCTGCCTGGTGCCCGGGGTCGGCAAGAAGACCGCCGCTCGTCTGCTGGTCGAGTTGAAGAGCCGCCTCGCGGTGCCCGAGGGCGACTCGGTGACCGCGGCGATGGCGGCCGTCGGCGGCGGTGGTGCACCGACGGTCCGCTCCGATGTCCGAGACGCGCTCAGCGGACTGGGGTACGGACCCGAAGAGATCTCCAAGGTCGTCGCCGACCTCCCGGAGTCCGGCGACACCTCCGAGCTGCTCCGGCTCGCGCTGCAGCGACTGGCGACCGCATCGTGATCGAGCACGTCGACACCGTGCCGGCCGTGGGGGTTCCACATGGCGCGTGACGAGCTGCTGCGCGTCGTCCCTTCCGAGGACGAGGCGGCCGAGGAGTCGCTGGCCGCCGCGGTCGGTCGCCACGACGCCGACCTGCTCGACGGCAACGACGCCATGCCCTCGTTGCGGCCACGGAACCTCGACGAGTTCGTCGGGCAGACAGAGCTCAAGCGGCGCCTCTCGGTGATCCTCGAGGCCGCCCGTCGACGCAACCAGCCGCCGGACCACTTCCTCTTCGCAGGACCGCCCGGCCTCGGCAAGACCTCGCTGTCGGTGATCGTCGCGGCAGAGATGGACGTCGCGCTGCACATCACCTCCGGGCCGGCGCTCGAGCGCCCGGGTGACCTCGCGGCCATCCTCACCAAGCTGGGCGAGGGCGATGTGCTCTTCATCGACGAGATCCACCGGCTGTCCCGGTCGGTCGAAGAGGTCCTGTATCCGGCGATGGAGGACTTCCAGCTCGACATCGTGCTGGGCAAGGGCCCCGCGGCACGGTCGATCCGCCTCGACCTGCCGCGTTTCTGCCTGGTCGGGGCGACGACCCGCACCGGGCTGATCACCGGTCCGCTGCGTGATCGCTTCGGGCTGGTCGCACGGCTCGACTACTACGAGCCCGACGACCTGTGTGCGATCGTCCGTCGTGCGGCGACGATCGTCGGCGCCGACATCGACACCGACGGCGCACGAGAGATCGCCCGTCGATCGCGCGGCACGCCTCGCATCGCGAACCGGCTGCTGCGCCGTGTGCGCGACGTCGCCGAGGTCGAGGGGGACGGCCGCATCGACGCTGCCGTCGCCGCGTCGGGCCTCGAGCTGTTCGGCATCGACGCACTCGGTCTCGACAAGGTCGACCGGTCCATCCTGTCGTCGCTGTGCGAGCACTTCGGCGGTGGTCCCGTCGGCTTGTCGACGCTCGCGATCGCAGTCTCCGAGCCAACCGAGACCGTCGAGGACGTCTACGAGCCGTACCTGATCCAGCAGGGTCTGCTCATGCGGACACCACGCGGGCGCGTCGCCACGACGGCCGCCTGGCACCACCTGGGTCTGGTCGCCCCGCCGTCCGCGTACGGCAGCGCCGATCCGTCCCTGTTCGAGTAGCCCGACCTGACGGGTCGTCAGTTCGGCAGGACGGGTCCGGCGTGGTTTGCTGGAGTGTGACGATCCGCCACGGCGGGTCCACTTCCCCCTTCCCCCCGGGTCAGAGCACGGAGCACAACGATGGAACGCACGGTTTTCGAGGACGAGCACGACATGTTCCGTGAGGCGTTCCGCACCTTCGTCGAACGAGAGATGGTGCCGAACCGCGAGAAGTGGGAGAAGGCCGGCATCGTCGACCGCCAGCTCTTCGCGAAGGCCGGCGCGTCGGGCTTCCTCGCGATGGCGATCCCCGAGGAGTACGGCGGGGCGGGGGTCAAGGACTTCCGCTACAACCACATCGTCGCCGAGGAGATCACCCGGGGCGATGTCTACCCGGCGGGCCTCGGCATGACGCTGCACAGCGACGTCTGCCTTCCGTACTTCCTCGACTACTGCAACGACGAGCAGAAGCAGCGGTGGCTGCCGGGCATCGCGTCGGGCGAGCTGATCACCGCCGTCGGCATGACCGAGCCGGGCATCGGTTCGGACCTGGCGAGCATGACGACGACCGCCGTGCGCGACGGCGACGAGTACATCCTCAACGGGTCCAAGACCTTCATCACCAACGGCATCCTCGCCGATCTCGTGATCGTCGCCTGCAAGACCGATCCGACCCAGCGCCACACGGGCATGTCGCTCATCATCCTCGAGGCGGGCACGCCCGGGTTCGAGCGCGGCCGCAACCTCGACAAGCTCGGCATGCACTCCCAGGACACCGCCGAGCTGTTCTTCAACGACGTGCGGGTGCCCGTGGCCAACCGTCTCGGCGAGGAGGGCGAGGGCTTCCTCCTGCTGGTCAAGAACCTGCCCCAGGAGCGCCTGTCGATCGCGACCGCCGGTGTCGCCCATGCCCGTGCGATCCTCGACTGGACCGTCGAGTACTGCAACGAGCGCACGGCGTTCGGCCAGAAGATCGGCTCGTTCCAGAACAGCCGCTTCAAGCTGGCCGAGATGCACACCGAGATCACGATCGCCGAGACCTTCGTCGACAAGTGCGTCACCTCGTTGAACGAGGGCACCCTCACCGCCGAAGAGGCCGCCATGGCCAAGTGGTGGTGCACCGAGCTGCAGAAGAAGGTCGCCGACATCGGCGTCCAGCTGCACGGCGGCTACGGCTACATGGAGGAGTACGCGGTCGGACGTGCCTACACCGACGCCCGTGTCACCTCGATCTACGGCGGGACGACCGAGATCATGAAGGAGATCATCGGTCGCTCCATGGGCTTCTGATCATCGGTCCGCACCTCGCGGGGTCGGGTCGGGCGGTTCTCCGATGAGGACCGACGAGCTCGACTACGGCCTGCCCGAGAACCGCATCGCACAGACCCCGGTCGAGCCTCGTGACTCGGCGCGCCTGCTCGTCGACCGCGGCCCCGGCAACGAGCCTGATGACCGCATCGTCCGTGATCTGCCCGGTCTGCTCGGCCCGGGCGACCTCGTCGTGCTCAACGACACGCGGGTGCTCCCGGCGCGGGTGGCGGTGCGACGCGACGGCGGGGGAGCGGGCGAGGTCCTCCTGCTGGAGCCGACCGAGGACGGCTGGTGGCAGGCGCTGTGCCGGCCGTCGCGCAAGCTCCGGGCCGGCGCGACGGTCGCCGCGGTCGAAGGGACGCTGACCTTCGAGCTGGGTGCAGACCTCGACGGCGGCCGTCGGTTGGTGCGCCCGATCCACGACGGCGACCTGATCGCAGCGCTCGACGTGTCGGGCACCGCGCCGCTGCCGCCGTACATCTCCGAGCGACTCGACGACCAGGAGCGCTACCAGACGGTCTTCGCCGAGCGACCGGCGTCGGCCGCTGCGCCGACGGCCGGCCTGCACCTCACGCCATCGCTGATCGACGCGATCGTGGCCTCTGGTGCCACCATCGCCAGGGTCGAGCTGGTCGTCGGTCTCGACACCTTCCGTCCGATCACCACCGATCTGGTCGAGGACCACGACATCCACTCGGAGCACTATTCGGTGCCCGCATCGACCTGGGAGGCGGTGGAACGCACCAGGGCCGACGGCGGCCGCGTGGTCGCGGTCGGCACCACGTCGGTCCGAGCGCTCGAATCCGCCGCGGCGACCGGCCAGCTGTCGGGCCGGACACGGCTGTTCATCACCCCTGGCTACGACTTCGGTGTGGTCGACGTGATGATGACCAACTTCCACCTGCCGCGCTCGTCGCTGCTCGCGATGATCGAGGCGTTCGTCGGCCCCCGGTGGCGTGACCTGTACGCGACGGCGATCGAGCGCCGGTACCGCTTCCTCTCGTTCGGGGATGCGATGCTGATCGGGCGTCGCACCTCGCCGACGGACCACGACGTCGACCACCCGACGATGGAGACCCCATGAAGCTCGGCATCGAGATCACCGCGACCGACGGCGCCGCACGCGCCGGGGTGGTGACGACGCCGCGCGGCGAGATCCGCACGCCGGTGTTCATGCCGGTGGGCACCCGTGGCACCATCCGTGCGCTCACGACCAACGACCTGGGGCAGCTCGCTGCGGCCGATGGCACCGCGCCCGAGGTGATGCTGGCCAACACCTACCACCTGATGATGCGCCCCGGAGCCGAGACCGTCGCCGCACTCGGGGGCCTGCACCGCTTCAGCGGTTGGGACGGCCACATGCTGACCGACTCCGGCGGCTACCAGGTGTTCTCGATGGACCCGAAGGTGACCGACGAGGGCGCCACGTTCCGTTCCACCTACGACGGCGACCTCGAACTGCTCACCCCGGAGCGCGCCGTGCACATCCAGGAGCTGCTCGGCGCGGACATCCAGATGGTGCTCGACGTGTGCGCGCCGCTGCCGTCGCCCCACCGGGTGCTGCGCGATGCCGTCGATCGCACCGCCGCGTGGGCCGCGCGTGCCAAGGCGGCGCACCGGCGCACCGAGGATCAGGCCCTGTTCGGGATCGTGCAGGGTGGCGACGACCTGGCGCTGCGGCGTGAGTCGGCGCAGCGCACCATCGAGATGGACTTCGACGGCTACGCCGTCGGTGGGTTGTCGGTGGGAGAGTCCCGCGAGCGCATGCTGCCGGCGCTCGAAGCCGCCATCTCCGAACTGCCGACGGACCAGCCGCGCTACCTGATGGGCGTGGGCGACCCGGTGTCGATCATCGAGGCCGTCGCACGTGGGGTCGACATGTTCGACTGCGTGCTGCCGACCCGCCTCGCGCGGCACGGCACCCTGCTCACCGACACCGGCCGGTTGAACATCAAGCGCTCCGAGTTCGCCCGCAGCGACGAACCCGTCGATCGGGACTGCCCGTGCAGCACCTGCGCCAAGTGCTCCCGCGGCTACCTGCGTCACCTCGCAACCGTCGGCGAACCGACCGCGGCGACGCTGTGCACGGTCCACAACCTGACGTGGATCCTGACCCTCGTCGGCCGGATCCGCACGGCGATCGAGACGGGCACGCTCTCGGCGCTGCGCGCCGAGGTGGACGAGGTCTGGCGCGGCACCGGACCCGGCATCCCGCCGCAACCGGCGCCTGCCTGAGGGCGCTCCGAGCGAGGATTCCCTCGGGCCCCGGAGCCAGACCTAGGCTCGTCCACCTGTGATGTCTCAACTCGCCAACGTGCTCGCCCCGACGACCGTGCTCGCCCAGGAGCAGGAGGGCGGCAGCATCCTCGGACTGCTGATCCTCGTCATCCCGCTGGGTGCGATCCTCTACATGACGATCGTCCCGCAGCGGAAGGCGCGCCAGCGCCAGGCCGACATGATCCGCAAGATCGGGGTGGGCGAAGAAGTGCTCACCACCGGCGGCATCGTCGGCGTGATCACCTACATCGAGGACGACCTGTACCACCTCGAGGTCGACAACGACGTGGTGATCCGCATCGCCAAGTCGTCGGTCGCCAGGCTGCTGGCCGATCCCGACCCCGCCGAACGTCCGGCTGCCCGGAGTCGTCGAGGGCTGCTCGGTTCGGGCGCCGCGAGCTCGGACGCAGCCGATGACGCCTCGGCCGATTCCGGCGGCGATGGTGACGACGCCGGTGACGCCGGCAAGGGCGACGACAAGTAGTAGCTTCTCGACACGCCGGAGAGGGGCGGGGGCGACCGGGGGACCGGCTGACGTCCGGACGGTCGCTGTGCCGTCGTTGCCACCGGTGCGCCGGGTGCGACCGTTAGCCTGACCCGGCTCGAATCTCACGAGGGACGTTGATGCGCAAGCACCCGAAGCGGATGATGATCGCGACGATGGTGGTGGTCTACGGGCTGCTCATCCTCACGATCGCGTTGGGCAAGACCCCGAAGCTGGGTCTCGACCTGCAGGGCGGCATCAGCGTCAACCTGCAGCCGGTCAAGGACGGCAAGGTCACCGACGACGTCGACAGCCAGGACCTCGACGACTCGATCGAGATCATCCGCAAGCGCGTCGACGCACTCGGCGTCGCCGAGCCCGAGGTCGCTCGACAGGGCAACACGATCACGGTGCAGCTCCCGGGTGCCAAGGACCAGGCCGAGGTGCTCGCCGCCGTCGGCAAGACCGCCCAGCTCGAGTTCCGCCCGGTGCTGTCCACCTCGGGCCAGGTCCTGACCGGCGAGGCCAAGGAAGAGGCCGAGGCTCGCGTCGCCGAGCTCCGGGCCGATCTCTCGGTCCCCGACGGCGTGACCGCCGAGCAGGTCTACACCGATGAGATGGCCAAGCTGCAGGCCGCGACCCCGGCGACCGATGGCACGGCGACGACCGTTCCCGGCGACGCCGGCACCGACAGCACCGCGGTCACGTCCACGACGGCCGCGCCGGAGGACACCTCGACCGGCAACGGCGGCAACCGCTCCGCCTCGCTGCGAGCCCAGGACGACGAGACGACCACGACGGTGGCAGCGACGACCACGACCACGCCGCCGGTGCCGCTCAACGAGTGGGGCATCAACACCGCGGACGAGACCTTCGCCGAGCTCTACCAGCTCGAGGCCCAGCTGAACGCCAAGCTGACCGGCCCCGAGGACCGGAAGCCCGAGGGCAACGTCACGCTGACCGACGAGGACGGCCGTGTCTACGAGCTCGGCCCCGTCGCACTCACCGGCTCGTCGCTGAGCGGCGCGACCTCCGGGCTGAGCGGCACCCAGTGGGCGGTCAACCCGATCTTCAAGTCCGGCGAGAACGGCATCGACAAGTTCAACGCCATCGCGGCGACCTGCTACTCGGCCACCCCCGACGTCTGCCCCGGTCTCGGCCAGGACGAGAGCGGCCAGCCCCGTGGCATGCTCGGCATCGTGCTCGACGGCGTCGTCCTCTCGGCACCGTCGATCAACCAGCCGACCTTCGAGCGGGACCAGATCTCGATCTCGGGCAGCTTCGACCAGGAGAGCGCCGACAACCTGGCGATCTCGCTCCGCTTCGGTTCGCTGCCCGTCGAGCTGCGCCCCCAGCAGGCCGAGACCGTCTCGGCGACGCTCGGCAAGGGCGCGCTGCAGGCCGGCATCATCTCGGGTCTGATCGGCCTGTTCCTCGTGCTCGCCTACCTGGTGATCTACTACCGCCTGCTCGGCCTGATCACCGCGGTCAGCCTGTCGATCTCGGCGTCGCTGCTCTGGGTGCTCCTGGCCAACCTCGGAGCCACCATCACCCTGGCGGGGGTGGTCGGCCTGGTGGCCTCGATCGGCATCTCGTTGGACTCGAGCATCGTGTTCTACGAGAACCTGAAGGAGGACGTGCGTGGCGGTGCCACCGTGCGGGCCTCGGCCGAGAAGTCGTTCTCGACGGCCTACTCGACCATCGTCAAGGCCGACATCTCCTCGCTGATCGGCGCCGTCGTCCTGTACTGGCTGTCGGTCGGTCCGGTGCGAGGGTTCGCCTTCATGCTCGGTGCCGCCACCGTGCTCGACCTGGTCGCCGCGTTCTTCTTCCTGCGCCCCGCCGTGGTGCTGCTCACCAGGTCCAAGCAGGGTCAGCACCCGGCACGCTTCGGCATCCCGGTCGACGACCTCGACGCCGCCACCGCGGCGGCAGCGACCGGTCCGACGACGGGCTCGTCGCCCGAGCCGTCGGTCGATCCACCGGACGACGGGCCTGCTGCCTCCGACGATGCGTCGGTCTCGACCGGGAAGGAGAGCTGACATGGGTGTCATCTCGAGGGTCTACCGAGGCAACAACGACTTCGACTTCCCCAAGACCTGGAAGCCGCTCGGCCTCCTGTCGGTCATCCTGGTCGTCGGCTCGCTCGCCTCGTTGTTCATCCAGGGTCTCAACCTGTCGATCGACTTCGAGGGCGGCTCGGTCTGGGAGGTGCCGTCCCAGACGCTCACCGTCGAGCAGGCCGAAGAGGCCATGGCGCCGTTCGGCGACGGCGCAGCGGAGCGCTTCCAGGAGGCGACCACCTCTGACGGCGTGCGCGTGCTGCGCGTCTCGGGTCGCATCGACAACATCGACGAGTCCCAGGATGTCGCCGCGGCGCTGGCCGAAGCGGCCGACATCCCCGTGACCGACATCGACGTCACGACCGTCGGACCCTCGTGGGGTCAGGACATCACCAGGACGGCCCGCAACTCGTTGATCATCTTCATGGTGCTCGTCACCGCCTACATGGCGTGGCGACTCGAACCCCGGATGGCCGCCGCGGGCATCCTCGCGGTGCTCCACGACATCATCCTGACCGTCGGCTTCTACTCGGTCTTCCA
This sequence comes from Actinomycetes bacterium, assembly GCA_023423475.1. Lineage (GTDB taxonomy): Bacteria > Actinomycetota > Acidimicrobiia > Acidimicrobiales > Microtrichaceae > JAFAFN01. The sequence continues at coordinate 10,964 of JAFAFN010000295.1, forward strand.
GTTCGAGGTCTCGCCGGCCACGGTGATCGCCTTCCTCACCATCCTCGGCTTCTCGTTGTACGACACCATCGTGGTGTTCGACCGAATGCAGGAGAACGCGCACCGACTCACGAGAACCGGTCAGTACACCTACACCGCGATCGTGCGCCGCTCGCTGAACCAGGTGCTCATGCGGTCGGTGAACACCACGATCGTGACGCTGCTGCCGGTCGCCACGATGCTGATCGTCGGCGAGTTCATCTTCGGTGAGCCGACCCTCGGCGACTTCTCGCTGGCACTCCTCATCGGCCTCGCCTCGGGTGCCTACTCCTCGATCTGCGTGGCGGCACCGCTGACCGCGTTGTTCAAGGAGCGTGAGCAGAAGTACGTCGAGATCCGTGAGCGTCTGGTCGCCAAGGGCGTCGACGTGAGCGACACGGCGTGGCACGGCGTGCGCGGGGCGTCGATCCCGGGCAGCGCCGGTCGTGCCCAGGTGGCAGCTCGTGCCGCAGCGACCGCGACGGGCACCGCACCGCCGCTCACGACCAACGTGGGTGGTCACCCGCCCCGTCCTCGCAAGAAGCGTCGCTGAGCGGGCTCCCGTCTCGGCGCCGAACGCGCGTTCCGGGAAGGGTCCGGGTGTCGGTAGCGTTGTCCACGTGATGCAGTCCGCCTCGCCGTCCGTCGAACGCAGCACGGGAGCGAGCCATGGAGGAGTGACGCCATGGCGACGGTGACGCGCGTCGTCGCGTCGGTTCTGAGATCGGCGGGAGTGACATGGCGACGGTGACGCGCGTCCTTCCCTGGCGGCGTCACAGCCAGCCGCCGGCGATGGAGGTCCAGGAGATCATCGAGCAGTTCCGCCGGTTCCACCCGCGGCGCTCGACCGACATGATCACCGAGTCGTACCGACTCGCCGCCGGCGCCCACAAGGGGCAGCTGCGACGCTCGGGCGAGCCCTACATCACCCACCCGCTGGCGGTCGCGGGCATCGTCGCCCGCTACGGCATGGACGACGTGACCATCGCCGCGGCGCTGCTGCACGACGCGGTCGAGGACACCGTCATCACGCTGCCCGAGATCGACGAGCGCTTCGGCCCCGAGGTCACCGCGATCGTCGACGGGGTGACCAAGCTCGAGCGCATTCACTTCGACTCGAAGGAGGCCCAGCAGGCCGCGACGATGCGCAAGATGCTCGTCGCGATGGCCAAGGACCTCCGGGTGCTGGTCATCAAGCTCGCGGACCGGCTGCACAACATGCGCACCATCGCCGCGCTGCCCGCGTGGAAGCAGGAGCGCACCGCGCACGAGACGCTCGACATCTACGCGCCGTTGGCCCACCGCCTCGGCATGCAGGAGATCAAGCAGCAGCTCGAGGACCTCTGCTTCTCGTCGCTGCACCCCAAGCGCTACGCCGAGATCGACCACATGGTGGCCGGCAGGACCCCCGAGCGCGACGCCTACGTCGACTCGGTCGTCTCCGAGGTGCGCAGCCGCCTCGCGGACGTGAACATCACCGCCGAGGTCACCGGCCGTCCGAAGCACCTGTGGTCCATCTACGAGAAGATGGTCGTCAAGGGCAAGGCGTTCGAGGAGATCTTCGACCTGGTCGGCATCCGACTCATCGTCGACTCCTCGAAGGACTGCTACGCCGCGCTGGGCTCGATCCACGCCCTCTGGACCCCCGTGCCGGGCAGGTTCAAGGACTACATCGCCATGCCCAAGTTCAACCTGTACCAGTCGTTGCACACGACGGTCATCGGGCCGGGCGGCAAGCCGATCGAGGTGCAGATCCGCACCCCGGAGATGCACAACCGCGCCGAATGGGGCGTGGCGGCGCACTTCTCCTACAAGGAAGGCCACTCCGAGGACGTCGCATGGCTGAGCCGGATCGTCGACTGGCAACAGGAGATGACCGACCCGGGCGAGTTCATGGCGAACCTGAAGATCGACCTGGACCAGGACGAGGTCTTCGTGTTCACCCCCAAGGGCGACGTCGTCACCCTGCCGGTGGGTGCCACCCCGGTGGACTTCGCCTACTCGATCCACACCGAGGTCGGTCACCGTTGCATCGGCGCCCGTGTCGCCGGTCGGCTCGTGCCCCTCGACACCAAGCTCACCTCGGGCGACACCGTCGAGATCTTCACCTCGAAGGTCGCCGGGGCCGGTCCGAGTCGTGACTGGCTCGGCTTCGTCGCCACGCGCTCGGCGGCGTCGCGCATCAAGCAGTGGTTCTCGCGTGAACGACGCGAGGACGCACTCGACGCGGGACGCGACTCGCTGGTCAAGGCCATGCGACGAGAGGCGCTGCCAGTGCAGAAGGTGCTCGGTGGCGACGCGCTCGACATCGTCGCATCGGACCTCAAGTACCTGAACCTCGACGCGCTCTACACCGCGATCGGCGAGCACCACGTCTCGCCGGAGTCGGTCGCGAGTCGCATCGCCGCACTGGTGCGGACCGCCGAGGGCGAGCGCGAAGAGATCGTCTCGACGCCCAACCGGACCACGACCCGCCGACGCGGCCGTCCGGCAGGCGTCCACGTCGAGGGCTACGACGACATGCTCGTGCGCATGGCGCGGTGCTGCACCCCGGTGCCGGGCGACGCCATCATCGGCTTCGTGACCAGGGGCCGTGGAGTCTCGGTGCACCGCACGGACTGCGCGAACGCCTCGTCGCTCGCCGCTGGTCAGGCGGAGCGCATCGTCGACGTCGACTGGGACTCCGACGCAGCGGGCCACTTCGCGGCGCAGGTCGAGATCAAGGCGCTCGACCGCCCCCGACTGCTGCAGGACGTCACCTCGGTCCTGTCGGACTCCCACGTGAACATCCTCAGCAGCAACAGCCACTGCGGTCACGACCGCGTGTCGAAGATGCGCTTCGAGTTCGAGCTCGGCGACCCGTCGCACCTCGACACGCTGCTCAACCGTCTGCGCGTGATCGACAGCGTCTACGACGCCTACCGCGTGGTGCCCGGCGCGACCGAATGACCGCGATGGCGATGGGTAACCCGATCGCTCGATCGCGGGTCCGAACGAAGGGTGGGGCTCAGGGGACGCCCCGGAGGTACCGATGACACCGCCGACCGAGCGAGCCGAAAACGCGGGGGAGGGCCCTACGCTGCACCTCGTGCCGTCCCACGACGAGAGCGATCACGACACCGCGGGTCCGGGCGGCGACGTCCGTGACGACGACGGGGTCGACAGCCGTACGCCGGCGGAGCAGGCACGGGACCTCCTGAGCGACGCCGACCCGGTGGCCTACTACCGGATGCTGACCGGCCTGGTGCGGGCGTCGCACTCCTCGGTGCTCCAGGAGCTGCCGTACAACCCGGCGCTGTCGTTCCACGACCCGAGCGTCGTGGTGGTCGATCCCGAACCGACGAGCGTCGAGACCATCGAGCTGTACGCACGGGCCGCCTACCCGGACTTCGACAAGGTGCTCTACTCCGCCTTCGCCGACTCCGACATCGACCAGACCCTCACCGCGCTCTACCACCTGCTGGTCAACGAGGGCGCGAACGTCGTGCTGGTCACGAACCACGGCCAGATCATCGACATCGCGCTCGTCATCGGCGCGCTCACCGCCGCGATGCTCGAGCCGGGTCGGAGCTTCGGCGTGCTGGGCGACCGCATCACGCTCGAGGACCTCGCCGATCGCTCGAACGTGCTGGTGTCCCGCATGGTCACGACCCGTCAGGCCTTCAGCGTGCCGGCGCTGCAGGTGCTGCAGAGCGCGACCCGCACGTTCCTGACGGTTCCCCAGACGGCGAGTCGCCGGCGGGCGAAACTCGACACCGCGCTCGTGCGTGCGAACAACGTGCTCATGCGCTCCGAGCTGGACCAGCGTCTCGCCAAGGGCGGGCAGCTGTTGGCCATGGCGGCGAGCGGCAGCCAGGACCTGACGCTGCCCCAGCTCATGCAGAAGGCACGTGCCACGTGGCGTCAGCGGCGCGGTGACGACCCCGGCGAGGCGCCGACGCTGCACTTCCAGCCGCTCTACGACGGCACGATCTCGCTGATGCAGTCCTGCCGCTACGTGCTGCCGGTCGCGATCTGCCTCGATCCGGCGACACCCGCGTGCGTGATCGGTGGCATCACCCGGGTGCGCGAGAAGGACGACTGCCACCGGATCATGGACTGGATCGCCCATGCCCACCAGGAGGCGACGGGCATCCCGACGATCTACCACTGGCACGAGGACGACCTGCTCACGCAGGTGCGCGCCTTCCTCAACCGAGCGACCTGAGACGCGCGTCGCCCGTCCGGTCCGCCGTCGGCTCCGGCCGGCATCGGGTTCGGGGCGATGCGGGTGCTCCGGTAGCGTGGCGACCCGTGACAGCCCCCGACGACGCGCCGCCGACGAAGGTCGACCTCCGCACCCTGAAGGGCATGCGAGACCTGCTCGCGCCTGAGTCCACCCGTCGGCGTGAGCTCGTCGCCCGCTTCGGTGCCACGGCCGCCGCCGCCGGCTACGGCGAGGTCGTGCCGCCCCTGGTCGAGGACCTCCGGGTCTTCCTGCGCGTGGGCGAGGCGACCGATGTCGTCACCAAGGAGATGTACGACTTCGAGGACAAGGACGGCACGCGCATCGCGCTGCGTCCCGAGATGACCGCAGGCGTCGTCCGTGCCTTCGTGCAGAACCGGCCGCTGCTGCCCTGGAAGGTCTGGTACGCCGGGACCAACTTCCGTCACGAGCGCCCCCAGAAGGGGCGCTACCGGATGTTCGACCAGGTCGGCGTCGAGGCCCTCGGGGTCGACGATCCGGACCTCGACGTCGAGGTCATCGCGCTCGCGGCACGCTTCTTCGAGTCCATCGGCCTGCGACAGGTCCGGTTGCTGATCAACTCCCTCGGGGACCACGAGGACCGGCAGCGCTTCACCGCGTCGGTCGAGCAGTACTTCCGGGCCCACGCCGGGGACCTGTCCGAGGCGGCGCTCGCCACCCTCGAGCGCAACCCGCTGCGCGTGCTCGACTCCAAGCGGCCCTCCGATGCCGAGGTCGCCGCCGGTGCACCCGCGGTGGCGGACTTCCTCTCGGACGCGTCGACTGCGCACTACGCACGTGTGCTCGCCGGTCTCGACGCGCTCGGCATCGCCTACGAACCCACGCCGCTGCTCGTCCGAGGGCTCGACTACTACCGACGCACGACGTTCGAGTTCGCCGCCGACGCGCTCGACGCCGCGCAGAACGCGGTCGGTGGGGGCGGGCGCTACGACGGCCTCGCCGAGGACATGGGCGGACCGCCCACCGACGGCATCGG
>JAFAFN010000324.1 GCA_023423475.1 Actinomycetes bacterium
CGTCCGCCCTGAGGCGGTGCGTGAACTGCACCCGAACGTCCTTGCCGTACAGGTCGCCGGTGAAGTCGAGCACGTGCACCTCGAGCAGCACCATCGCCTGGTCGTCGTAGAACGTGGGCCGACGACCGATGTAGATCGCGGCCGGCAACGCCGCGCCGCCCTCGACGTCGTCCGAGCTGAGCCAACCAGCGTAGATCCCGTCGGCGGGCATCAGCATCTCGTCCGCGATCGCGACGTTCGCCGTCGGGAACCCGATGGTCCGACCGCGCTGATCGCCCGGTACGACCGGCCCACGCATCTCGTAGGGCCGGCCCAGTCGGAGGTTGGCGTCGACGAGGCGACCCTCGTGCAGGTCACGGCGGATCGCCGTCGAGGACACCTGCGCGTCGTCGCGGGCCGCCTGGCCGTCGGTCCCGACGAGCTTGTGCCCGAGCACCTCGAAGCCGAGCTCGGCGCCCATCTCGCCCAGGAGCGCCACGTTGCCGAGTCGACGGTGCCCGAAGTGGAAGTCCTCCCCCACGACGATCTCTCGCGCGTGCAGGCAGTCGACGAGCACCGTCCGGACGAAGTCCTCTGCGGTCTCCTTCGACCGCTCGGCATCGAAGCGGACGACGAGCACGTAGTCGATGCCGGTCGCCGCGAGCAGCTCGAGCTTCTGGTCGAGGTCGGTCAGCAGCAGCGGGGCCGAATCCGGCCGGATGACCTGCGCAGGGTGACGATCGAAGGTCACGACCGCGGAGCGCATGCCCTGCTCCTGTGCAAGGCGACGGACCTCGGCGATCACGGTGCGGTGACCGAGGTGCACCCCGTCGTAGGCCCCGATGGTGACCACCGAGCCTTCGGGGGGCGCAGGGCAGGCATCGTCGTCTCTGAGGATCTCCACGTCAGAACGCTATCCAGCAGTCGGCGCGGCGAGCACGATGGCCGGCTTCACGGTGCCGTCGCGATGCGACTGGTACACCGCGAGCAGCGCGCCGTCGGGATCGAGCACACCCCACGGACCCTCGCCCTCGGCACCGAGACGGTCCCGGTCGATCACCCGGCCGTGCCGCACGTGGTCCGCCAGCTCACCGTCGACCGTCAGCGCACCGAGGTGTCGCACACCCGCGGCAGCGGGCAGCAGGCTCAGGTCGTCGGACAACGGCTGCGCCTCGACGAGGTCGAAGGGTCCCACACGGGTGCGCCGCAGACCGCTCAGGTGCGCGCCCCCGCCGAGCGCTCGGCCCAGGTCCGCGGCGAGCGACCGCACGTAGGTGCCGGACGAGCACTCGACCACTGCGTCCCACACCAGGGGGTCCTCGGTGGGGGTGAGGTCGAAGCGCCTGATCGTGACGGGACGAGGGGCACGCTCGATCTCGATCCCCTCCCGTGCGAGCTCGTGGAGGCGCCGACCGTCGACCTGGATCGCCGAGACCATCGGCGGGATCTGGTCGATCGGTCCGGTCAACGTGCTCGCCGCGGACACCACCTGCTCCGGGGTGAGCCCCGACATGTCGTGGGTCGCGGTCACCGTCCCGTCCGCGTCCAGGCTGTCGGTCTCGACGCCGAAGGTGATGCGCGCCTCGTAGGTCTTGTCGACGCCCGTGATGAACGTCAGCAGACGGGTCGCCTTGCCCACGCCCAGCACGAGCACACCGGTCGCCATGGGGTCGAGCGTGCCCGCGTGGCCGACGCGCCGTGTCCCGAGGATGCCCCTCGTCTTCGCGACGACGTCGTGGCTGGTCCAGCCCGTTGGCTTGTCGACGATGCAGATGCCGGTCGGGCCGTCGTCGGAGCGTCCTCGGCGGCTCACTCCTGTGGACGCTCGTCGGAGGACTGCTCGCCGATGTCGCGCAGGATCTCCTCGATGCGCAGGGCGGACGACAACACCGTGTCCTGCCGGAAGCGGATCTGAGGGGTCCGACGCATCTGGACCTCTCGGTTCACGAGTCGCTGCACCTTCCAGCGCTGCTCCTCGAGCGCCTCCGCGACCTCTTCGGCCCGGCCGTCCTCTTCCGCGGACATCGCCGAGTAGAAGACGTCCGCCGTCTCGAGCGAGCCGTCGACGTCGACCGCGGTGATCGTCACCATCTCGAGTCGCTCGTCGCCGATCCGTTCGAGCTCGGAAGCGACGATGGAACGCAGCTGCTCGCCCACCCGATCGGTGCGGCTGAACTGACGCGGTGCAGAGTGTCGCCGACGGGCCATACCGACATTGGTACCACGCGCCGACGATGCAGCCCCACGCGGTTTCGTCGCCGGCCCCTCGGGCAGGTGGAATTGCCCCGTCGAACATCGTTCGGGGATCGGGCACACTGGGGCGGACATGGACATCACTCAGGTCGACGCCCCGACCTCGGAGCGCCGGCGGTCCCGTCGTCGTTCCGAGCTGACGCGTGGCCGCCTGGTCGCCGTCTGTGCGATCGGCGTCGCCGCGGCGGTGCTCGCCATGTTCACCAGCGATGCCTCCCCCACCGGCGGCCTGGTCGTCGACGCGCTGTACCTGTCGGCCTTCGTCGGCATCACCGTCGCCGCCGCGTCCAGGGCTCGCCGCTGGAGCATGCTCATCTCGGCCGCAGTGGTCTGCGTCGGGCTCACCGGGACGTCGCTGCTGCTCGGTCTCACGGCGCTCGTCGTGGCCGTGGTGCTCGCCTGGCGGAACCGTCGGAACCGGATCGCCGGCGCCGTGGTCGGCGCGTTGACCGCGCTCTCGGCGCTCCGCTTGAGCTGGCCCGTCGAACCGGCCGGCGCGACGGCGGTGCTGGCGGCGCTCGCCGTGGCGCCGTTGTGGATCTCGGGCTACCGCGTGGCATCCTCCCGGGCCAGACGCAACGTCCTCATCGCCGTGACGGCGTTCGCCGCGGTGTTGGCCGTCGGTGTGGCCAGCGGCGCAGTGGTCGCACTCACCCAACGCGGCCGCCTGCTCGACGCTGCCGATCGGACCGCGGCGAGCACCGAGGCGATCACCGACGGAGAGGTCGCCGACAGCTCGACCGGTTTCAAGGACGCGGCAGAGGAGTTCGCTTCGGTCGTCGACGCGACCACGGCGTGGTGGGCGGCCCCCGCCAGGATCACCCCCGTCGTCGCCCAGAACCTGGACGCCGTACGGACCGTGGCCGACGCCGGGGCTCGGCTCAACACCACGGCGG
>JAFAFN010000359.1 GCA_023423475.1 Actinomycetes bacterium
GTCTTGTGCGTGTCGAAGATCTGACGGCCGAAGCTGTCGTTGTAGGTGTCGCCGACGTTCGGGTAGTCCGACGCACCGACGATGTCGACGATGCGCACGTGGGTGATGTTCGACAGGTCGACGGTGCCGTTGCGGACCGCGGACTTGTTCTTCAGCGCGGTGAGGTCGAACGGCGTGCCGTAGCCCACCGGGTCCTTGCCGGCGAGACCGCCGAGCAGACGCGGATCCTGGAAGGCGAAGGCGCCCACCGGGGTCGGCTGCTGGCTGGCGGAGTCGAAGCGCACGAAGTCGGTGCCGTTCGAGGAGACCTCGACGTAGGCGAGCTCCGCGAAGTACAGCTGGCTGGTGGCGTTCTGGGTGAAGCCGTTCTCGAACACCGCGAAGTCGGAGCCCGCGCCGTCGGTGATCGGCGCGCCGAAGGTCATCGTGATGTGACCGCCGTTGCCGAGCACGACCAGGCCGCTGGCGGCCGAGCCGTAGCCGCCCGACGGGTTCTGGAAGCTGGCCGTCACGTCCAGGCCCGGGGTGTAGTTGCTGTGGCCCGTGGCCCAGCCGACGATCAGGGGGCTGGCCGTCGGGATGGCCGGGGAGTCCGCATTGATCGGGGCACGCCCCGGGTAGGCACCGGCGCGTACGTCGTAGGTCGCGTCGAAGGTGTCGACGACGTCGCAGCCCTCGGCCGCGGAACGAGCCAGGACGCGGATGCTCTGACCGGCGTACGGGGCGAGGGCGAGCGAGCTCGCCTCGGTGTACTCGGCGCTCGACGGATCGGCGTCCGCCGCGATCACCGCGATCTCGATGAGACCGCTCTCCTCACCAGGTCCGGCGGGGATGGCGAACGGCAGCGTCTCGTTCGAGGCGATGATGCTCAACACCGGCGCGTCCGGGACCTCGCACTCGGGCACGGGGGTGTGCTGGGCGAGGTCCGCCACGCTCACGCGCGGCGCGTCGCCGTTGAACGCAGGTGCCCAGGTCCAGCCCTCGACCGAGCCTTCGACGATCGGGCCGTCACCGGCACCCACGGGGCTGAAGTCCCATGCAGTGGTGCGGTTCGGGGACTTCCAGTAGCTCCAGTAGCCGCCGGTCAGCCAGCAGTACGGGTAGCCCTCGGTGGGCAGTCCGTCGATCGTGCAGACGGTGCCGGCGCCGGACTCGGAGCCGACGGTGAAGCCGGTGGCGGACAGCGCGGCGAAGCCGTTGGCCTGCTCACCCGGCGCGCAACCGATCTTGATCGTGTTGTCGAGTGCCGTGAAGTCGACGACGACGGTGACACCGGAGTTCGGCTGGCAGGCCTCACCGGTGATCGTCGGGTCGACGGGCTCGGGCACCGTCGTGGTGGTCGTCGACGTGGTCGTCGTGGACTCCGTCGTCGTGGTCGTCGACTCGGTGGTCGTCGTGGTGGAACCCGGGGGTTCCGTGGGGGGAGCACATGCCGCGGTCACCAGACCGACGGCCAGGAGCACGGGCAGCACGAGAGCGCTCGACCGGAGCCCTCGCGTCGGGAACAGCCTCTTTCGAGGGGACATTGCATCGCCTTTCGGTTGCGAGGACCTCGGGCGGGCACCCGCAACCGGCACGCAGACGGCGCGTGGCGATTCCGAGCTCACGTTCCGCAGTCCTCGACGGATGTTGTTGAGCTGTTCGCCCCTGCGTGGGCATTCCGACTCGTGGTCCGTGCTCGACGTCGTCGGGCTCGGGCCACCTACGGCTGCGGGACAGTGCCGGGATTCGACCGGCTTCCCCCACTGCAGGAGCAGTTCACTTGTTCGTCGACCGTGGCCGACCGGCGCACCTTAGGTCGGGGGCCGCTCCGGCACGACATCGAACGCCGGAGCTCCCACTCGTCGGCCGAACGGGAACCGATCGGCGACATCGGTCGTCGGATGTAAGCGAGGATCGAGTGACGGCCGGTGGGGCACGGACCGCGACTCACGACGAGAGGAACGGGTCACCCCATGGCACCCACACGCACCACCAGGACGGGTCGGCTCAGCCGACGGGTCGCTGCGCTCGTCGCCGTCGGCGCGGTCGCGTTGCTCGGCTCAGCGTGCACCGGCGACGACGGCGGCGTCGAGGTCCTCGTCGGCGAGGACCTCGATGCGGACCGAGCCCAGATGGCGATGGACAACGCCTACGCCGCGGCCGGCGGCAGCCTCGACGGACTCGGGCCCGGCGGCACCGCACTCCGGGTCGAGTACTTCGAGGCGCTGCGCAAGGGCGACTGGGTGGCACCCGACCACTGCTGGTTCTCGACGCAGGTCTCGGTCAACGGCATCGTCTCGGACGGGTTCGACGGGCCCAGCGCCGACATGGACCGGGACGCCGGCGAAGGCGTGCTCGTCACCGCACATCAGGGCGACGTGGTGCTCGAGGAGGTGACCCGCGACGGGGTGATGGCGGACGCGACGAGCACGACGACCGAAGCGGCGCCGTCCACGACGATCGCGACCGACACCCTCGGCACCGGCAACCCGATCCCAGAACCGCAGCCGGTCCACATACGCGCCGCCACCTTCGCGGTGGCGGTCGTGTTCGGTCACGACCAGGTCGCCGAGCTCAGCTCGACGGACCCGTCGGTCATCGACGGCCACGGCCTCGTCTCGCAGCCGCTCGACGGGTGGAACGTGTTGAGCGTCGCGGTCGACCCGGCGACCGCGCCCGGCGACGGGCTCCCGGTCACGCTGCGACGGGTGCACGACGACGGGACCGAGACCACCGAGGAGCTGACGATCCCGCTCGACGGCAACCGGCTCGAGCTGCTGACCGACGAGTGGCGGTTCGATCTGGCGAAGGTCGACGAGTCGTGTGCCGTGCCCGGCGGCGAGATCGGCAACACGCCGAAGCCAGGCGAGAAGGACATCCTCGGCTCCCCGATCGGCGACGCACCCGACCTCCCCGCGCCGGGCGTGCAGCCACCCGACCCGACCACCGCGGCGAGCGAGGCACTCGCCTCGTTGCGGGCGGTCTACGACATCACCGACGTCTACTCCGCCGAGAAGCGTCAGCACATCGAGGACCCCGACGCCTACGACCGGATCCGCACCGCACTGATCGCCAACGACGTCGTCGGCCCGTACATGTCGAACCTGGACCCGCAGTTCCGCTCGGCGGTGTTCGTGTCGCCGACCGAGGCGCACATCCTCTACAAGGTCGGTCCGTCGTACCAGTGGGAGATCGGCCGCGTGCTGCTCATCGACGGCCGTTGGCGCGTCGCTGCCGGCACCTTCTGCCGTGACCTGTCCGCCGCCGGCTACAC
>JAFAFN010000360.1 GCA_023423475.1 Actinomycetes bacterium
GCGGTGACGTGGGCGGCGCCTGGTACTGGAACCGCTACCCGGGCGCCATGTGTGACACCGCGGCGATGATCTACCTGCCGCTGCTCGAGGAGACCGGGCACGTCCCGAGCGCGAAGTACGTGCCCGCGTCCGAGATCTTCGGACACGCCCGTCGCATCGCGACGCACTTCGGGCTCTACGACGGTGCGTTGCTGTCGACCCAGGTCCGGTCCCTGACCTGGCGGGAGGACCTGCACCGCTGGGAGGTCCGCACGGATCGCGACGACGTCCTGCTCGCCAGGTTCGTGACCATGGGGACCGGCCCGTTGCACCGGCCCAAGCTCCCGGGCATCCCCGGTATCGATCGCTTCGAGGGCCACATGTTCCACACCAGTCGGTGGGACTACGGCTACACCGGTGGCGATGCGGACGGCGCGCCGATGGCCCGGCTGGCCGACCGCCGGGTCGGCATCGTCGGCACCGGAGCCACCGCCGTGCAGTGCATCCCGCACCTCGCCAGGGACGCGGGCGAGCTGTTCGTGTTCCAGCGGACCCCCTCGGCGATCGACGTGCGAGCGAACCGTGCGATCGACCCCGAGGAGTTCGCCGCGCTCGAACCCGGCTGGCAGCGCGAGTGGCAGCTGAACTTCGCGACGCTCCAGACGGGGGGCTTCACCGACGTCGACCTCGTCGAGGACGGCTGGACCGACATCGCCCAGCGCATCCGCGACCGGGTGGTCGAGGCGGTGAGCGAGCCCGGGGCCGAGCTCACGCCCGAGACCGTCATGCGGGCGTACGAGGACAGCGACGACGAGAAGATGACCGAGATCCGCGCTCGGGTCGATTCGATCGTCGAGGACCCGTCGACCGCCGAGGCGCTCAAGCCGTGGTACCGCCAGCTCTGCAAACGGCCGTGCTTCCACGACGAGTACCTCGAGGCGTACAACCGGCCGGGGGTGCACCTCGTCGACACCGACGGACGCGGCGTCGAGCGGATCGACGAGACCGGGGTCTGGGTCGGCGGTCGTCACGTCGAGCTGGACTGCATCGTCGTTGCCTCCGGGTTCGAGGTGGGCACCGAGTTCGCCCGGCGCTCGGGGTTCGAGACGACGGGCCGCGATGGGATCACGTTGAGCGAGGCCTGGGCCGATGGGATGCGGACCCTGCACGGCATGCACGTCCGTGGCTTCCCGAACCTGTTCGTCGTCGGCTTCGCCCAGGGGGCGAACCTGATCTCGAACGTCACCCACAACCTGGTCGAGTCGGGCACGACGGCTGCGGCGGTCATCGCCCACGCGTGCTCCATCGGTGCCACCGAGGTCGAGGTGACCGACGAGGCCGAGGCGACGTGGGTCGCCATGATCGACGACAACCCCGGCTCGTTCGTCGGCAGCACCGACTGCACGCCGGGGTACTACAACAACGAGGGCCGACCGGTCGGCGCCAGGGAGCGTCGCAACCTCGGTGGCTACGCGGCCGGACCGGTCGCGTTCTTCGGCTACATCGACCGTTGGCGCACCACCGGCGACTTCGAGGGCCTCGAGTTCGCCTGACGAACCTGTCCAGCGGGACCGAAGAGTTCTCATTCCGGGCGTCTTCCGGCCGATCCATGAGTCGATCAGGGTGCAGCGAGGCCGACGAGCGCGTTGGTAGCGTCCGCACCCGAGACCCTCGCACCACATGGAAATGCTGGAGGTAGCTGTGCGCACCCTCGTCACCACGTCCCGGATGCCCTTCGCCGTCGACGAGATCCGCAAGCTGGGCGAGACGGGTAACGACGTGACGGCAGTGGACACCTTCGCCGAGTCGCCCGGCAGCCACTCCAAGTACGCCACCCGCCACATCGAGGTCCCCGCGCCGACCCAGGAGACCGAGGCGTTCATCGACGCGATCGTCAAGATCATCGACGAGCAGCAGATCGAATGGGTGCTGCCGATGTTCGAGGAGGTCTTCTTCCTCGCTGCGCACCGCGACCGACTCGAGGGCACGGCCGAGCTGTTCTTCCCGGACTTCGACACGCTCCACAAGGTCCACGACAAGGTCACCTTCACCAAGCTGTGCGAGGACCTCGACCTGCCCGTCGCCCGCATGGTGGTCGCCACCTCGCAGGAGCAGTTCGAGTCCGAGATCGCAGGGTTCGACAAGTGGTTCGCCCGTGCCGCCTACGGCCGTGGAGGACTGAACATCCTGACCAACGCCGGTCCGCTGGCGAACGAGTCACCGGTGTCGTCGGCGCAGCCGAGCGAGGACGACCCCTGGCTGATCCAGGACTACCTCGAGGGCGTCGACATGTGCTCGTGGAGCGTCGTGCACGACGGCGAGGTCGTGCTGCACTCGACCTACGAGCACGCGCTCGAGATCGACGACCGCGGCGGCATCGTGTTCCAGGCCGTCGAGGCGCCCGAGACGCTGGCCACGGTGCAGAAGCTCGTCAAGGAGCTCGGCTGGAACGGCCAGATCAGCTTCGACTTCCTGCGCACCGAGGACGGTGTGCACCACCTCGTCGAGTGCAACCCGCGCCCGACCGCGGGCTGCACGCTCGCGACGCCCGAGGAGTTCGAGGCTGCGCTCTTCGGCCCGCGTCCCAGCGCGCCGGTCGTGGTGCCGGGCGACCGCAAGCGTGAGATCAAGGTCGCCGTCATCCGCGACATGGTGAAGCACCCGGGCAAGTTCATGTCGGACCTCGAGGCCGCCAAGGGCGGCGCGGGTGTCTACGCCGACAAGCACGACATGCTGCCGCTGCTCTTCGCCGCGATGTCGCTGAAGCACGTGCACTCGTACCGCAAGGTCATGGGCATCGAGCACCACTCGCACCTCGACCTCACCGCGGCCCAGTTCTACGACGTGTCGTGGGACGGGACCCCGATCAAGTGATCGCCGTCACCGACCCGATCGGCAACGTCGGACCTGCCGTCGTCCTCTCGCTGATCGCCGCGCTGCTCTTCGCCGTCGCGTCGGTGCTCCAGCAGAAGGGGACCTCGACGGTCGCCGACGACGACGCACTCGGTGCGGGCATGCTCGCGTCGCTGGTGCGTCGGCCGGTCTGGTTGCTGGGCATCGGGGCGGACATCGCCGGCTTCGGCGTCCAGGCCTGGGCGCTCGCGGTGGGCAGCCTGCTGCTCGTCCAGCCCCTTTTGGTCTCGACGCTGCTGTTCGCGCTGCCCCTCGCCGCGTGGACCCAGAAGCGCCACCTCACGCTCAAGGAGTGGGCGTGGGCGGCGGTGCTGATGGCCTCGCTCGTCGCGTTCGTCGTGCTCGGCCAGCCGACCGAGGGGATCGAGCAACCGACGTTCCGCTCCTGGATCCCGACCCTGCTGATCGTCACGCCGCTCATCGCCGGCTGCCTGTACGCGGCGAAGGGGCTCGGCCACGGCACCCGCCGCTCGCTGGTGCTCGCGGTCGTGGCTGGCGTCATGCTCGGACTCTCCGCCCCGTTGACCAAGACCGCGGTGCACGCGTTCGACCACGGGGTCGTCGGGGGTCTGAAGGCGTGGGAGCTCTGGTTGATGGCGATCACCGCGTCGCTCGGCACCTTCTGGCAGCAGTCGAGCTACCAGGCAGGTGACGTGCAGACCAGCCTGCCGGCGGTGACGGTGCTCAAGCCGATCATCGCGATGGCCCTCGGCCTCACCATCTACCAGGAGCACCTGAAGGTGGGTGGCGTGGGCGACTTCTTCCTCATCGTGGCGATGGCCGCCATGGCGGTGTCGACCATCGCACTCGGACGGCTGTCCGCGCCGCTCGACCCGGAGCCACATCCGGCGCCGGCGACGGCGACGCCCTGATCCGGCACAGACGCCGCGCTCACGTGCCGCCCACGGCCTCGGCCAACTGCGGGACGAAGCTCTCGAGCAGGTGGGGCAGGCTCAGCGCGCTCATGAACTGCAGCGCTGCGTAGTCGTCGCCCTCGATGAACAGCGAGCGTCCGTCGCGCACGACCGGCAGCGCCGAGAGCACCGGATCGGCCTCGATCTCGCTCCGCTCGGCGTCGGACCCCGACTGCCACACGAGCACGTCGGTGTCGAGCATCGACGCCTGCTCGCGGCTGAGTCCGCCGTAGAAGCGGTCGCCGGCGATCTCGTCGAGCTCGTCGGGGACCTCGAGTCCGAGCTCGAGGAAGAAGCGCGTCCTGGCGTCGCCGCTCGCGTGGAACGGATACTGGCCTTCGTAGGACGGGCCCGACAGGGCCAGGGTCGTGCCCTCGAGCTCCGGGTGGGCATCGACCGCGGCGTCGAAGAGCGACTCGACCTCGGCGACGATCTCCTCGGCCCGTTCACGCTGGCCGAACACCTCGCCGGTGACCAGCGTCTGGACCTGCCACGGCGTGGCGAAGTCGGGGTACTCCGCCGGCTGGACGACCGTCGGGGCGATCTGCGACAGCTTCTCGTACTCGACGTCGGTCAGCCCGGCCGTGAGCCCCATGATCAGGTCCGGGTCGAGCTCGGCGATCGGCTGCACGTCGAAGAGCACCAGCGCGTCCTGCTCGGTGTAGCCCAGCGAGACCACCCGGCGCGGATCTGCGGGGACCCGGGTGGAGCCGAACTTGTGCTCGATCGTGATGTCGCTCTCGCTCTGCCGGGACTCGTCGTTGCCCGACGCCCCTTCGGAGGAGCCGCAGGCGCTGAGCACGATGCCGAGCAGCAGGACCACGGCGACGCCCGCGATCGTCCTCGGCCGCGGACAGGTGGCAAGCATCGATGTCATGTGACCTGTCTACCCGATATTCGGCGTGGTTAACCCCACCGCCCCCGGGGCTCGGCGAGGGTTCGATCGAGCTCGTCTCACGGCAGGTCGACGGTCGCGAACGACTCCTCGACCTCGGTCAGCCGCTCGTCGAAGTTCGACGGATCGCTGGTGTAGGTGACCAGGTACGCCGATCCGTCCTCGATGGTTGCGACGGTCAGCACCTCGACCTCGACGTTCGACGCGGTCGTGATGTAGCGCCACTGGTGTGCCGGGAGTCCGTCGAGCGTGGTTGGACCGGACTCCGAGACCGTGGCGCCGCTCTCGGCGAGCTGCTGGTCGGAGATCTCGACGTACTCGTCGAGGGTGGTCGATCCGCCGCCTCCTTGCACGATGACGTTGATGTTCCGACGGAACGTGACCCCTTGGGGGTCGATCATCAACACGATGGCCGCTCGGGCGTCATCGCCGACGGTCCATTCTTCGGGGTGGCCGATCGAGATGCCCTCGGACTC
>JAFAFN010000364.1 GCA_023423475.1 Actinomycetes bacterium
CGGTTGAGCGGTGTGTTCTTCCAGTCAGGCCCGCGCACGGTAGCGTCGGCCGGAACGGCCATGCCTGGCCTTGCCGGTCTTGGCCTTGGACAGCCGGACGGGCAGAGCCGCCATGCCACTTTCCTCAATGGACCCGTGGACCGGCAGACCGTCGCGCCGGATCGTGTCGCACCGCCGGCCTCGCCCTACATCCTTCAGGCCGGGGCCGTGATCCCCGCCGCGCTCATCACCGGCATCCGTTCCGACCTTCCGGGCCAGATCACCGCGCAGGTGACGGAGAACGTCTATGACAGCCCGACCGGCTCGCTGCTCCTGATCCCGCAAGGGACGCGGATCATCGGCCAGTATGATGACGGCGTGACCTTCGGCCAGCGCAGGGTGCTCTTGGTGTGGAATCGCCTGATTCTGCCGGGCGGCGGTTCCATTGTCCTTGAGCGCCTGCCGGGCGCGGACGCCAGCGGCTACGCCGGCCTTGAGGATGGTGTCGATTATCATTGGTGGGATCTGATGAAGGCCGCAGGGCTGTCCACGCTGCTCGCGGTCGGCACGGAGCTGGCGACGAGCGACGAGAACCGGCTTATCCGCGCCATCCGCGACGGCGCGCAGGATACCGTCAATCAGGCGGGCCAGCAGATCGTCCAGCGCCAGTTGCAGGTCGCGCCGACGCTCACGATCCGGCCGGGCTTCCCGGTCAGGATCATCGTCACCCGCGACCTCGTATTTAAGCCGACAGGAGGTTGACCATGACCAAGTTGAAACTCGGCCCGCTCCCCGACGACAAGCCCGTCAAGATCACCGTGGAACTGCCCGCACCGCTTCACCGCGATCTTGTTGCCTATGCCGAGGTGCTGGCCCGCGAAACGAGCCAGCCCGCCGCCGATCCCGTCAGGCTCATCGTGCCGATGCTGGAGCGGTTCATTGCAACTGACCGGGGCTTTGCGAAGGCGCGGCGTGCCGGCCCGCGCCCTGCAGGGCAGGTTTGATCGCCAATGCCTTTGCCAGGCTAAGGAGTCGTCGAAACGCTGGATTGTCATTTTTAGCGGACCACACTGCCGAGAAGGGAAGAACCTCACCGAGGATCGGTCGATAAGCAACGCCGGGAAACTGTGCCACGGTCATGGCTTCGCTCACAAGCGTCAGCCCCCGGCCGAGCGCAACGAGCGGCACAAGGTTGTCCCGGCTGACTTGCTGCATCTGGATCTCGGGGTGCTTTCCGAGACCGGCAAGGCAGCGAACCAGATAATCGTGAATCTCCTGGCCTGGTGCGGTCTCGCTCACCATGAAAGTTTCTTCGGACAGATCACGCCAGGTCAGCCCCTCACTGCAGGTCAAGCGGTGATCGGATGGCAGAACAGCGAACACGCGCTCGGACCAAAGGAGCTGTCGTTCACAATCGGGCCACTCCCTCGTCCCGGTGACGAAGGCGACATCGAGGTTCAACTGCCGGATCGCCGAAACATGCTCGACGGGATTACCGTCGACCATCTCGATCTCGACCTTGCGGTGACGACGACCATAGGTTCCAAGCAACTCGGCCAGGAAGCCCGAGGCGATCGAGGAGTAAATACCAATCCGTATTCTCCCCTCTTCAGATCGTCCGACCACCGCGACATCGTGCGCGCCTTCACTGACACTCCTGATCACTTCACGCGCGCGAATAAGAAAGCGCTGGCCAGCATAGGTTTGTGTGACCCCCGATGTATGCCGGTGGAACAGGGATGCCCCGATATGACCCTCAAGATCGGCGATACACCGGCTGATTGCCGATTGCGACAGGCCGAGAGCCGCCCCCGCCTTGCGGAAACTGCCATGCTCGGCTGCAGCCACGAAATAACGGAGATGGCGAAGCTCGATGACATCACGTTGCCTGACCACGTCTTCCGTCATGCTGGCACCCTGCCATGCCTAGGAACGTCGAGGCCGGCGCTGCGGCTACCATAAAGGGCCAAACCAGTCATCAAAACGCCGTCCGGAACTCAAGGCCGAAGATGCCGTCCCTCATAAGCCATGGCGGCAAAGATTGCGTCATTGCGCTGATATCGGACATAAGCCCCGAGCGTGGTTCCAAAAGGTCGTCCTCGAAGTCGCTTACATGGCGGGCCACCCCAGACACCTTCATGCCGAACGCACCGGCCGCGAACATGGGCATAAAAAACCTCAAGCTCACCCCGTCACGTTCATTGAGCGGCGAAACAGCACCAGACTGGCCGCGAAGAAGGCGGCGCCGAGACTGATCATCAGCGCAAGCTGCATCCAGACCGCCGCCAATCCGGCACCACGGAAGGCAACCGCCTTAGCGAAGGCGAGGAAGTGGCGCGAAGGCAGCAGCATGGTCAGGCGCCGCACGGCGTCGGGCTGGCTCTCGATGGCGCTGAAGCCGCCTGACAGCATGATGATGGGGATGATGGTCATCACGATCAGGAGCGCAAACTGCGCCATGGAACGCGCCAGCGTGCCAAGCAGCATTCCGATCGCCGCCGCTGCCCACAGATAGACCGCCGCCCCCATGACCAGAAGTGGCATCGACCCCGCCACCGGCACGCCGAGGATGCCCTGCACCACCACCAGCAGCGAGCCAACAAAGGCCACCAATACGATAAGCATAACCGCCAGCACCTTGGACAGTGCCACCTCGACCGGCGAGAGCGGCATCACCATCAGATGCTCGATGGTGCCGTGCTCACGCTCGCGTAGCATTGCGGCGCCGGTCAGAACGATGGTCAGCAACGACAGCTGATTGAGCAGCGATGAAAGCGTCTTGAACCAGACCGGATTGCCGTTTGGGTTGAAGGCGCGGCGCAGTTCAAGATCCAGATCAGGTACGGGCGCGTCGGATCGGCCGGTCAGAAAGACGCGCGATTCGTCAGCTACGATATTGCGAAGGTAATCGCTGCCAAGCTGCGCCTGCGAGACGGCGGTTGCGTCCGCCAGCAACTGCGCCACCGGCGCGCGGCCAGCGATGGCGTCAGAACCGAAATCGGGCGGGAAATTCAGCGTGAACATCACGTCGCCCCGGTCCATCGCCGCCGCCGCCTGATTGGCGGTCATGTAGAGGGGGGGCTGGAACCAGGGCGGCATCAGGGCACTGGCAATCTGGCGGCTGAGTGGCGAGTTATCCTCGTCAACAATGGCAATGGAGGCATTGTGCACGGTGTCGCCCGCGCCGCGCGCCTCCATCATCACCGCGAAAAAGAACGACCACAGGATCAGCCCCACCATGACCGGATCGCCGAGAGTGCTCTTGATCTCTTTGCCGATTAGCCAGAAGATGTTGAGGATGGCGCGCATCTTACCGCTCCTGCTTGCGCAGCAACAGGATGGCGATGGCGGTGAACGCTGGTCCGAACAGCGCCAGTCGCCACAGCGCATCGCCCAGGTCGGCAAGGCCCATACCCTTGGTGAAGCTGCCGACACTGACCATCATGTACCATGTGGTCGGCCATAGGTAACCGATGGTCTGTGCCGGCCCTTCAAGCGAAGAGACTGGCACCATCATGCCCGAGAACTGCATCGTTGGCATGACCGACAGAACTGCGGCAGCGAAGGCTGCCGTCACCTGTGTGCCCGCGGTCATCGAGATCATCAGTCCCCAGCCGGTCGCCGCCAGCGCATAGACCAGTGTGGCCAGGACCAGCACCATTGGACTGCCTTTCAGCGGCACCCCCAGCACCACCACCACGAGCACAGTCAGAATGGCAAAGTTCATCAGCGTGATACCGACATAGACCAGTTGCTTGCCGATCAGGAACTCGGCCCTCCCGGTCGGCGTGACATAGAAATTGGTGATGGTGCCGATTTCCTTTTCCCGTGCCACGCTGACCGCCATCAGGATCGCCGGAAACAGCAAGAGCAGCATCGGTGGGATGGTCGGGCCGATGGCCGGCAAGCTCTCCATCGCCGGGTTGTAGCGAAAGCGCGGCTCCATCTGCACGGCTGGCGTCACCAAGGCCGGGCCTGTCGGCAATGCTGCTGCCGCCATCTGGTTGGCGCCGGTCACATAGCTTTCCACGGTGCCCGCACGGCTGGTGTCGGTGCCGTCGATGGTGGCGGCAATGCTGGCCCCATGGCCTGCACGCAGGTTGGCGCCGAAGTCGGGTGGGATCTCGACCGCCAGTGTTAGCTCGCCGCTGGCAAGGCGCTCGCGCAGCGCGTCCACATCCTGCAGATCGGCATGGCGGACAAACCAGCCCGAATCCTCAAACGCGGATATCCATGCGCGACTTTCCGGGCTACGGTCATGGTCCAGCACCGCGAAGGGGATGTCGCGCACGTCCTGCGAGATGCCGAAGGACATGATCAGCAGCAACACCGCACTGCCCAGAAAGGCGAAAACCAGCCGCACCGGATCGCGGCGCACCTGCATTGCCTCGCGCGCGGTATAGGCCAGCATCCGGCTGAGGCTGAAGCCGGTGGCATCGACAGGCGGGGCCGGCTCGCTTGCCAGCCCCTCGGCCACCGGCGCCTCGGGCGGGATGGCAG
>JAFAFN010000428.1 GCA_023423475.1 Actinomycetes bacterium
TGCTGGGACTGCCGAAGCTGTTGCCGAAGGTCCCCGCCATTCTGATCGCGGTCGTGGCCGCGACCGTCGTCTCGGCGGCGTTCGGACTCTCCGACGACGGCGTCGCCACCGTCGGGGCGCTCCCCAAGGGCGTGCCCGCACCGTCGATCCCCTGGACCGGTCTGGACGACATCGTGCCGCTCCTCATCGCCGCCGCGGGCATCACGCTGGTGTCGTTGACCGACACCATCGCGACGGCGACGAGCTTCGCTGCCCGACGCGGTGACGAGGTCGACCCCGATCAGGAGATGATCGGCATGGGTGCCGCGAACATCGCCGCGGGCCTGTTCCAGGGCTTCGCGGTGTCGACCAGCGGGTCGCGCACCGCGGTCGCCGAGCAGTCGGGAGCGAAGAGCCAGCTCACCGGCGTCGTCGGCGCCGCGCTCGTCGCGGTGCTGCTGCTCTTCGCGAACTCCCTGCTGGCCGACCTGCCCCAGACCGCGCTCGCTGCGGTGGTCATCACCGCGGCGTTGTCGCTCACCGATCTCGGTGCCCTGCGTCGCTACGCACGGATCCGGCGGTCGTCGCTGCTGCTGAGCCTGGTCGCGACGGCGGGCGTCGTCTTCTTCGGGGTGCTCGAGGGCATCGTGATCGCCGTCGTGCTGTCGATCCTGATGTTCTTCCGCCGCAGCTGGTGGCCACACGGCGCCGTGCTGGGTCGGGTGGACGAGGTCGACGGCTGGCACGACGTCAGGACCCACCCGGGAGCCGAGGAGCTCCCCGGCATCGTCGTCTACCGCTGGGAGTCGCCGCTCTTCTTCGCCAACGCCTCGGCCTTCCGCAACCAGATCCGCCGACTGGTGCGCGAGCGCGAGCCCACCTGGGTGGTGCTGCAGTGCGAGGCCATCACCGACATCGACGTGACCGCGGCAGAGATGCTCAGGGGCCTCGACGAGGAGCTCAACCGCGCGGGTGTGCACCTCGCGTTCGCCGAGATGCGCGGACGTCTCCAGGACCTGATCCTGCGCTACGGCCTGCTCGACACCCTCGACCGGGAGCACTTCGCACCCACGCTCGAGGGCGCCCTCAACCTGATCCACACCGACTGGGCCGACGACGTCGATCGCATCGACCCGCCCGGCGCCGCTCCTGAGCCGCCGACGGAGCCCTCGTCCTGAGCGGTGCGCATCGCACCCGGGTACGCGAGCACCCTCGGAACTGACAGCACCCTCGGAAACGACGGAACCCCCGCCGAGGGCGGGGGTTCCGTTGCGGTGGGCGTACACGGACTTGAACCGTGGACCTCTTCCGTGTCGAGGAAGCGCTCTAGCCAACTGAGCTATACGCCCGAGCGGGGGACAATGTAGCAGGGTGACGCGGTGGTGCCGACATCGTCGCGGCGACCCCGTCACTCCGGGAGCGTCACTCGTCGAGCGGTCCGAGGGAGCCGACGATCACGATCACGAACAGCCCGACGGCGAGCTCGACCCACAGGCCGGTCCCCGGACCCGAGCGGCTGTCGCCGGCGCCGAGGCCCCACTCGAGGATCGAGGCGAGCACCAGCGCCGAGCCCGACGACACGGCGAGCACGCGGCCGACACGGGTGCGATCGGCAGCGATCAGGACACCCGAGACGGCGATGAGCACCGCGATGACCATGACCACCCAGCCACGTCCGAGCGAGCTGCCCAGGCCGTCCCAGCCGTTCTCGACAGCGGTGTTGCCGAAGCGCTGGCCGTAGTCGCGCCACGGCATGACCGTCGCAGCGCCGGCCACGATCGCGGACAGCAGGAGCGCCGCGGTGAGGAACAGCTCGCGCCGGTCCGAGCGCCGTTTGACCGGCGCGGCGACGGGGACCGAGCCGCCGAGGGGCGGGGCGTCGCCGTAGGTGATCGGTGGCGGCCCCGGCGTCGTCGCCGGCGAGACGGCGTCGGGATCCGACGGCGTCCAGTCGGTCGGCGGAGTCCAAGGGGTCGGCGGCACGCTCACCCCACCAGCTTGCCCCAGTCGGGCTCGCTCCCCCACGCACCTCGCAGGAGATCTCTCAGCACCGCAGACGGGCTGCGGCGCCGGACGCGGCACGGCCTGCCGGTACGTCGGGGAGTTCCCCGGGCACGGCAGGCCGTTCCGTTCTGAGGCGACGAGGGGAATCGAACCCCTGTGCAAGGCTTTGCAGGCCTCTGCCTCACCACTCGGCCACGTCGCCATGGCGTTGGGACACCTTAGCGGCACCCGACGTGGTCCCGGTCCTCCCCGCCACGACGGCGAGGAGGACCGGTGGTTCAGACGCCCTTGTAGTTGAGGACCTGCGACAGCTGGTGACGGATGGCGACCAGGTCACGCTGGGCCTCCATCACCTCGTCGATGTCCTTGTAGGCACGGGGGTCCTCGTCGATGAGCCTGGCGGCGTCGCCCTCGTTCCACGCACGACCCCGCATGCGACGGCGCAGACCGTCGACGTCGAGCTGACGACGGGCGGCGCCACGCGACATGCGACGGCCGGCACCGTGGCTGCACGACGTGTAGGACGCCGCCGAGCCCAGACCGTCCACGATGTAGCTGCGGGTGCCCATCGAACCCGGGATCACCCCCGCATCGCCGCTCCGTGCACGGATCGCCCCCTTGCGGGTGATCCAGACGTTGCGACCGTGGTGGTGCTCACGCTCGGTGAAGTTGTGGTGGCAGTTGATGCGCTCCACCTCGGCAACCCCTCGTCCGAGGTGCGACTCGATCTGGGCGATCACCGCGTCCATCATCACCTCTCGGTTGGCCAGGGCGTAGTCCTGGGCCCACAGCATGTGGCGGATGTAGGTGTCGAACTCCTCGGTCCCCTCGACGAGGTACGCGAGGTCCTCGTCGGGCAGCTCGATGAAGTAGCGACGCATGAGGTCCTTGGCGCCCTCGATGTGCTGCTGGGCCAGCTGGTTGCCGATCCCTCGAGACCCCGAGTGCAGCACGACCCACACCCGGTCCTGTTCGTCGAGGCAGACCTCGACGAAGTGGTTGCCCGAGCCCAGCGACCCCAGCTGCTTCGCTGCGGTGCCCAGCTGGCGTCCGGTGAGGTCCGCAGCACGATCGTCGCCCAGGAGCCCCGCTGCGGCCTCCTGGGCGTCGTCGTGACCGCGACCCAGCCCGGCGGGCACCGAACGCTCGATGCGGCCGTGCAGGGCGTCGAGGTCGTCGCCGAGCGCGTCGGAGCGGAGCGGGAGCAGGGATGCGATCATGCCGCAGCCGATGTCCACGCCGACCGCGGACGGGATGATCGCCCCGTCGGTCGGGATCACCGAGCCGATGGTCGCCCCCATGCCCACGTGCGCGTCGGGCATGAGCGCGACGTGGCCCGCGACGAAGGGCAACGCTGCGGTGCGCTCGGCCTGGTGGAGTGCGTCGGGTTCGAGGTCGGTCGCCCAGTTGAGGACGTCGCCGTGGTGGGTGGGCATGGGTGCATCGTGCACAGAACCGCACCACGGTCGTCGCCCGAGTTCCGGCGGCAGATCGACCTGACCGGCCCCGGGAACGACGAAACCCCCGCCGGGGCGGGGGCTTCTCCTTGGAGCGGACGACCGGGTTCGAACCGGCGACCTCAACCTTGGCAAGGTTGCGCTCTACCAACTGAGCTACGTCCGCAAGGACCGGTCACCATAGCAGGCCAGCAGGAGGCGGCAAATCGAGGACCGGTCCACCGACGCCACCTCGAGGTGCGGCCCTCACTCCCCCGTGTCGGTGTCCCGGATCCGGTCCGCGAGCTCGATCGCCAGCTCGACGTCGGTGATGCCGTCGATCATCGAGAGCCGGGCCACGTCGGCGAAGCTCAACGCCGCGACCTGGCGGTCGTGGCGGCCCCGCACGATCAGCTTGGAGTCGATCTTGTAGATGTCGACCAGCGGCTGCCACCGGCGGTCGTTCGCGATGATGACACGTCGATCGGTCACCGCGACCGCTGCGGGGCGCCCCAGCATCTGGCCGGTCACGACGCCGACGACCTGCTCGTCCTCTTCGAGCAGCGCACCGCAGACCGCGATGGCGACCGCGGAGCGCTCCTGGTCGACGGGATGGATCCTGGCGACGGCTGCCTCGAGGCCGTGCGGATCGGCGACCGGCGCGCCCGGCGGCACGAATCCGGATCCCGGGGTGTGGTCCGCCCAGCGGCTCGACCCCTGCTCGGCACCCCATGCACGGTCGTCGCGGTGGGGACCCGATGCCTGCGAGGCGGGACGTCGGCCCGTCGACCGGGCATCGTCGTCCCACTCGTCGTCGAGCACGGTCCAGGGACTGTCGTCCGGCGTCGCGGTGGCTCGCATCGACGCACCGTTCGAGAAGACCGAACCCGTCCCGGCGCTCGGCCACTCGGCGGGTTCGTGCAACGCAGGGTCGAACAGGTCGCCGGCGTCGATCACGTCGTCGTCGTGCAGGATCGGCTCCGCGGTGAACGGGCCCTCCTCGACCACGTCGACCGGGTCCCACAGCGAACGGGTCGGTCCGGCCGACTCGTCGGACGCTTCGTCGGGGTCGTCGGAGCGGCCGCCGGCCTCCCACACCCACGACGTGGAGCGGGCACCGTCGCGCCCTGCTGCGGCACCGTCGTCGGCGTCGTTCGCGGATGCCTCGGTGCTCCACATC
>JAFAFN010000437.1 GCA_023423475.1 Actinomycetes bacterium
ATGGCGGAGTTCACCGACGGGACGACCATCGCCCAGCTGTCCATGCCAGACATGCGGCTGCCGATCACCTATGCGCTGTCGTACCCGGACCGGGGCGCGGTGGCCTTCGGACGCATGGACTGGACGACACCCACCACGCTCGAGTTCGAACCGCCGGATCTGGCGACGTTCCGCTGCCTCGCGCTGGCCTACGCCGCAGGGCGCAGCGGCGGCACGGCGCCCGCATGGTTCTCGGCGGCCAACGAGGTCGCGGTCGACGTGTTCCTCGATGGGCGCATCGCCTGGAGCTCGATCGCCGAGGTCGTCGACGCTGCGCTGCAACGATGGGACGGCACGGCGGCCACGTCGCTCGATGCCGTGCTCGACGCCGACGCCGCCGGCCGCCGTGCGGCGCTCGACCTGTTGGCGACGTCCGACTTCGACCTGGAGCAGCGCTGATGAGCCTCGAACCACCGCCGCAGGTCGACGAGGTGTCGGCGGACGGAGCAGTCGTGGACGAGAGCGCCATCGAGCAGGAGGCGGCCGACCTCGACGGCGTCATCGGCTCGCCCCTGGGCCGTGCGCTGCGCCTCGGGTCGTTGATCGCCCTCGTGGTCCTGCTGGGCGTGACCCAGGGCATGTCCATGCTGATCGTCGTCGCGGCGATCATCGTCATGATCTTCCTGCACGAGCTGGGCCACTACATCATGGCCAAGCGTGCGGGCATGCTCGTCACGGAGTTCTTCATCGGGTTCGGGCCGCGCATCTGGTCGTTCCAGCGGGGCGAGACCGAGTACGGCATCAAGGCGATTCCCGCCGGCGCGTACGTGCGGATCATCGGCATGTCGAACATGGAGGAGGTCGATCCGGCACTCGAGTCGAGGACCTACCGACAGAAGAGCTTCGGGCAGCGCATCGGCGTCGCCGTGGCGGGTTCGACCATGCACTTCCTGATCGCGATCGTGCTGCTGTTCGTGCAGTTCGCACTGATCGGCGGACCCGACGGCGACCGCTGGCAGGTGGGCAACGTCTCTGAGGGCAGCGCGGCCGAGGCGGCGGGGCTGCAGCTCGACGACGAGATCGTCGGCTTCGACGGCACCCCGATCTCGAGCTTCGACGACTTCCGCGCAGAGATCGCCGACGCGCAGCCCGGCACCATCGACCTCGAGGTGGTGCGTGCGGGCGAGACGATCACCGTGCCGGTCACCCTCTCGACACGCCTCAAGCTGATCGGCACCGTGCGAGAGGACGTGGACGTCATCGACAACGGGACGTCGCTGATCCTCGGCGAACCACTGCCCGACGGTGTGGTGGAGTCCGCGGGCGTCCGCGGTGGCACCGAGCTGGTGTCGGTCAACGGTGAGCGGGTGAGCGACCTCGGCGACGTGCAGCAGCTCGGCACGTCCAGCGACGGGACCCTGACGCTGGTCACCCGGACCGCCGAAGGGGCCGAGATCTCCCACGAGGTCGACCTCGGCAGCGAGGTGGCCGCCACCGAGCCGGGCGCGTTCGTCGGCGTCGGCGCCGCGCCGGTCCTGGTCACCCAGTCGATGCCGGAGGCGGCCGTGAGCTCGGTCCGGACCTTCGGCGAGGTCGCCTGGGCCAGCATCGAAGGGGTCGGCCGGTTCCTGTGGCCACCGAACCTGGTGTCCTTCGTCGTGGACGCGTTCAGCGGCGGCGGCGACACGACCGACACGGCGACCGCGGCGGCGTCGACGCCCACGGGCAACGAGAACCGCCCGCTGTCGATCATCGGCGTCGCGATGCTGGGCTCGGACCTCTCCTCGCAGAACCTCGCCAACCTGGTCGGCTTCCTGGCACAGCTGAACATCTTCCTCGGCATCTTCAACCTGTTCCCGCTGCTGCCCTTCGACGGCGGCCACGTCGTCATCGCCTGCTACGAGAAGGCCCAGGAGCTCCGACGTCGCAGCACCCAGCGCTACCTCTCCGACGTCTCGCGGATGATGCCCGTGGCATGGGGCGTGATCCTCGTGCTCGGCGTGGTCGGTCTGCTCGCGATGTTCGTCGACATCACGCGGGGCGTCAGCTTCTGAGCGAACCTCCGGCGCACCCGAGCGACAGGGTGCCGACGGTAGAATCGACGTCATGGACGCAGGTGCACTGACCTTCCCCCGACGGGCGACACGCCGCATCCAGGTCGGCGACGTCGCCATCGGCGATGGAGCGCCCGTCAGCATCCAGTCGATGACGACGACCAAGACCGCGGACGTCGAGGGCACGCTGCAGCAGATCTACGCCCTCGACATGGCGGGCGTCGACATCGTGCGCTGCACGTGCAACGAGATGGAGGCCGCCGAGGGGCTGGCCCGCATCGTGCCCCGCACTCCGGTGCCGATCGTCGCCGACATCCACCACCAGTACAAGATGGCCCTCGCCGCCATGGAGGCCGGCGTCCACGGCCTCCGCCTCAACCCCGGCAACATCCGCAAGCCCGAGCACATCAAGGCCGTCGCGTCCGAGGCACGGGACCGCGGCATCCCGATCCGCATCGGTGTGAACGGCGGCTCGCTGGACCCGGCCCTGTACGAGAAGTACGGCGGCAAGGTGACACCCGAGGCGATGGTCGAATCCGCGCTCGCCGAGATCGCCTACTTCGACGAGGTCGGCTTCGATCTGATCAAGATCTCGGTCAAGGCCTCGAACGTCCCCCTCATGATCGAGGCGTACCGCCAGCTCGCCGAGGTGACCGACCATCCGCTGCACCTCGGGGTGACCGAGGCCGGGCCGCTGCCCGACGGGCTGATCAAGGCGACCGCCGGCATCGCGACGCTGCTCGCCGAGGGCATCGGCGACACGATCCGCTACTCGCTCACCGCCGATCCGGTCGAAGAGGTGAAGGCGGCGAGGGTCCTGCTCGAGGCCTACGGGCTGCGTGAGCGCACCAACGTCGACCTGATCGCATGCCCGAGCTGCGGCAGGGCAGAGGTCGACGTGATCAAGGTCGCCGAGGACGCCCGCGACGCGTTCGCCGACAAGGAGCTCCCCCTGCAGATCGCGGTCATGGGCTGCGTCGTCAACGGCCCCGGAGAAGCCCGCGACGCCGACCTCGGCATCGCTGCGGGGCGTCACCGTGGCCATCTGTTCGTGAAGGGCGTCAACGTGGCCGTGGTGCCCGAGGACGAGATGGTCGGCACCCTCGTCGAGTGGGCGGAGTTCATCGCCGAGCACGGCACCGACGCCGCGCTGGCACGGGTCGATGTCGAGAAGGCACGGCGAGAGGCCGAGAAGGACCGTGCCGCGCTGCTCGACGAGCAGGGGAGCGACGCCAACGCGAGCGAGCAGCGCGTCGATCTCATCCACAAGAAGTACGACGCCGGGTGAGGGCTGCGAGCGAGCAGCGTGTCGATCCGGTCGGTGATCAACAGGGCCACAAGAAGTACGACGCGAACTGACCCTCAGGTCGACGACACCTCGTCGAGCTCGTCGATGAGCGCAGCGAGCACGACGGGATCCTCCTGCATCACCTGGTGCCCGACGCCCTCGAGCACCTCGAGGCGTGCGCCGGTGACCTCGTCCGCGACGATGCGAGCGTGGGCGACAGGGGTCAGGTGGTCGTCGGTGCCCACGACCACGAAGGTGGGCACGGTGACGTGTCCGAGCGCGGCGCGCACGTCGTGGGTGGCGATCGCCGCGCCGGCCTGGGCAGCGGTGCGCGGCTCGACCTCGGAGAGCATGCGACGGACCTCGTCGATGGCCGTGGCCGTGACCTCCTTGCCGAACACCCGCCGGATGAGCACCGCCGAGAGGTCGTTGTCCTTCCAGCCGTAGCGCATGCTGGTGCCGTCGGTCATCAGCCCTGCGACCAGGTTGGCCGCGCCGACCGCCCCGCCGGCGAGTCCGGGCAACGCCATCGATGCAGCGCTCGTCGCCAGGAACATGAGCCCACCGACCCTCTCCGAGAGCACGTCGTGGTGATCCGCACAGAACCTGGCCAGTGCCATGCCGCCCATCGAGTGGCCGACGACGATCGCGTCGGTCAGGTCGAGCTCCTCGAGCACGACCGACAGATCGTCCGCGACGGCCTCGAGCGTCACCCCCTCGGACCCCGCGATCGACTCGCCGTGGCCCCGCATGTCCCACGCGAGCACGCGGTGGTGGTCCTCGAGCAGTCGGAAGAGCGCCGACCAGACCCACCACTGCAACGTCACGCCGTGCAGCAGCACGACGGGGCGCCCGCTGCCGCGTTCGACGACGTGGATCGTCCCGCCGTCGGATGACACCAGGTGGTGGTGCGTCACGTCGTCGGGGACCTCGAGCAGGGTGTCGAGCTCCGGATCGGTGCGCCCTCGCAGACGCCTGCCGTTGACCCGCACCGCGGCACCGCCGGCAAGTCCTGCCATGCCGAGTCCGAGCACCACGGCACCGAGGGCTCGGAGGGGACGTGATCGGGCCATGTCGGAGAACAGTATCGGCGTCCGGGTCGGGAGCCCCTACGATCGCCCGCCATGGCCAAGGCTCCCATTCTCACTCCCCGCGCGGACGACTTCCCCCGCTGGTACCAGGACGTGCTCAACAAGGCGGAGCTCGCCGAGAGCGGACCCGTGCGCGGCACGATGGTCATCCGGCCGTACGCCTACGCGATCTGGGAGCGGATGGTCGAGGAGGTCGACGGCCGGATCAAGGCCGCCGGCGCCGAGAACGCCTACTTCCCGTTGTTCATCCCCGAGTCCTACCTCTCGCGTGAGGCGGAGCACGTCGAGGGCTTCAGCCCCGAGCTGGCGGTCGTCACCCACGGTGGTGGCAAGGAGCTCGAGGAGCCGGTGGTGGTGCGGCCGACGTCCGAGACGGTCATCGGCGAGTACATGTCGAAGTGGATCCAGTCCCACCGCGACCTGCCCCTGCTGCTGAACCAGTGGGCCAACGTGGTGCGGTGGGAGCTGCGTCCGCGGGTCTTCCTGCGCACGTCGGAGTTCCTCTGGCAGGAGGGCCACTGCGCGCACGCCACCGAGGCCGATGGGCACGCCTACGCCGCGCAGATCCTGCGCGACGTCTACCGCGACTTCATGGTCGAGGTGCTGGGCATCCCGGTCTTCATCGGCCGCAAGATCCCCCAGGAGCGCTTCGCCGGCGCGATCAACACCATCACCTGCGAGGCGATGATGGGCGACGGCAAGGCGTTGCAGATGGGCACCAGCCATGAGCTCGGTCAGAACTTCGCCCGCGCCTTCGACATCGGCTTCCAGGACGAGCAGGGCACCCGGCAGCTCTGCTGGACGACCTCGTGGGGTGTCTCCACCCGGATGATGGGCGGCCTGATCATGGCCCATGGCGACGATCGGGGACTGCGGGTCCCGCCGCGCCTCGCGGCGGTGCAGGCGGTCGTGATGGTGGTCAAGGACGACGACGGGTCGGTGACCGAGGCGGCACGCCGGCTGGTTCAGGAGCTCGGCGACGCCGGTGTCCGGGTCCGCCTGGATGCCCAGGTCGCGACCGCGTTCGGTCGTCGTGCGACCGATTGGGAGCTCAAGGGCGTGCCGCTGCGGATCGAGGTCGGTCCGCGTGACCTCGCCGAGGGCCGCGTGGTGGTGGCACGACGCGACACCGGCGAGAAGGTCCCGACCGAGGTCGCTGCCGTCGCCGCCGGCGTGCCGGGGCTGCTCGAGGAGATCCAGGCCGAGATGCTCGCCTCGGCGACCGCGGACCGAGACGCCCGTACCGTCGACTGCGCCACCGTCGAAGAGGCCGCCGAGGCCGCCGCGTCCGGCTTCGGGCGCATCGCCTGGTCCGCCCTCGCGGACGGTGGGATCGACCGTCTCGGCCGCGACGCGGTGACCGTTCGGTGCCTCCAGACACCCGACGGCGACCTGCCGGCATCCGACGACGACCCGGATGCGATCGCGCTGGTCGCCCGCTCGTACTGAGCTGGTCGCCCGCTCGTACCGACCCGGTCGTCGGCCGCGACCGGCCGGGCCGGGCACCCGGTCGCGGCCGCCATCGCCTATACTGTCCCTCGTTCCGGTTTCCGGAGGGCGTGGGCATTGCCCACGCCTTTTCTGTGGATCCCGGACCAGCATGTCCGGCGCAGGTGTCGTACGGGCGGGACCGATGTGGCCGGGAGGTGAACGATGAGCGTGACGATCGACAGGGTGAGGGAGCTGATCCAGCCGCTGCTCGGAGAGCTCGACGTCGAGCTCTACGACATC
Organism: Actinomycetes bacterium; assembly: GCA_023423475.1. Lineage (GTDB taxonomy): Bacteria > Actinomycetota > Acidimicrobiia > Acidimicrobiales > Microtrichaceae > JAFAFN01. The sequence continues at coordinate 6,144 of JAFAFN010000437.1, forward strand.
GACCACGTCGGTGGCAGCCTTCGGATCACCCTGGATCGGCCGGGCGGCATCGACGTCGACGCCATCACCCGCGCCACCCGTTCGATCTCCTCCGCGCTCGACGAGGCGGACGTCGTCCCCGGTGCCTACACCCTCGAGGTGTCGAGCCCCGGCATCGAGCGGTCCCTCCGGACCGTCGCCCACTTCGAGGGCGCGATCGGCGAGGACGTCAAGCTCAAGACCCGCCCGGGGATCGAGGGCGATCGTCGCGCCGAGGGCCGACTCGTCTCGGTCGCGGATGGCCGCGTCACCATCGAGGGCGAGGACGGCACGTCGAGGACCCTGCCGATCGACGACATCGAGCGGGCGCACACCGTCTACGACTGGACCCCGCCGCCCAAGCCGGGCAAGTCCCAGCAGGGCAAGCAGAAGTCGGGCCAGCAGCCCAAGCCCAAGCCTTCGACGGACGCGGCGGATCATGCCGCACCGTCCACCATCACCAATCCGACCGACAGTGAGGCCACGCCATGAACCCAGAGATGATGCAGGCGCTGCAGGAGCTCGCAGCCGACCGTGGGATCACCGTGGACACGCTCTTCTCGGCGCTCGCCGAGGCGCTCGAGGCGGCCTACAAGAAGCAGCCCGACGCGAAGGAGTTCGCGTGGGTGAACATCGACACCGAGACCGGTGAGATCCGTGTCTTCGCCCAGGACCTCGACGAGGAGGGCGAGCCCGTCGGCCCCGAGCTCGACGTGACGCCCGACGACTTCGGTCGCATCGCGGCCCAGACCACGCGCCAGGTCATGACCCAGCGCATCCGAGAGGCCGAGCGCGAGCTCAAGTACGAGGAGTACGCCGGGCGAGAGGGCGACATCGTCACGGGCATCATCCAGCAGTCCGACACCCGCTACACGCTGCTCGACCTCGGCCGCGTCGAGGCCCTGTTGCCGCAGTCCGAGCAGGTCTCCTACGAGCGCCCGGACCCGGGCGAGCGCGTCAAGGCGTACATCGTCGAGGTGCGTCGTACGGCCAAGGGGCCCCAGATCGTCGTCTCCAGGACCCACCCGGGTCTGATCCGCCGGCTCTTCGAGCTCGAGGTCCCCGAGATCGCCGACGGCGTGGTCGAGATCAAGGCCTGTGCTCGTGAACCAGGCCAGCGCACCAAGATCGCCGTCTGGTCCAACGACCCCAACGTCGATCCCGTCGGCTCCTGCGTCGGCGCCCGTGGCGCCCGGGTCCGCATGGTGGTGAACGAGCTGCGCGGCGAGAAGATCGACATCGTGCCGTTCTCGGACGACCAGAACGACTTCGTGATGAAGGCCCTGCAGCCGGCCAAGGTCAAGGAGGTGCGGATCAACTACGAGACCCGCGTCGCCGAGGTCATCGTGCCGGACTTCCAGCTGTCGCTCGCGATCGGCAAGGAGGGCCAGAACGCCCGCCTCGCCACCCGCCTCACCGGTCTGCGGATCGACATCCGCAGCGAGACCGAGATCGCCGAGCAGGAGGCCTACGAGCGCACCTACGGCACCGATGCCTACGCCGAGGGCCAGTGGATCGTCGATCCGGCCACCGGCGAGCAGCTGTGGCAGCCGACCGACGGCTCGCCGGCGATGACCCTCGAGCAGTGGGAGGCCGCCCAGGCCGAGGCCGGAGCCGAAGAGGTCGAGGAGATCGTCGCCGAGGAGCTCGCCGAGGACGTCGCGGCGGCCATCGACGAGGTCGAGGACGTCATCGCGGCCGAGGAGGTCGACGATGAGGACGCCGAGGTCGCGGACGACGCCGAGGCCGAGGCCGAGGCCGCAGCGGTCGACGGTGACGCGCCGGCCGATGACGACGACACCGAGGCCTGAGGGTCCTCGACGCACCTGCGTCGGTTGCCGCCGCACCACCGGACAGTCCGAGCTGATCCGACTGGTCGCCGGCGCCGACGGCGTGCAGGCTGGTCGGACGCTCGCCGGTCGTGGTGCCTGGGTGTGTCCCACCAGTGGATGCGTCGATGCGGCGCTCGCCAAGGGTGCCCTTGCCCGAGCACTGCGGATCGACCGTCGGGCGGTCGACCCGGGTCAGGTCCGAGTGGCCGCGCTGGGGCCGTCCGGAGGCGTCTGACGTCGGCGTCGCACCGCAGCGCCGACCGGTGGGTGTGACGCACGTCCACCGGCGGAAGGCGGTTCGTACGGCGTCGCGATCCGTGCGAAGATGTATGACTGCCGGCGGAGCCCGGCGCCCGTCGCGCCCGGGGTACCGCGGGTCGAGCGGGTCTTGAGTGGTGCCGGGGGACCGGCGCCAAGGAACGAACGGAACGTTTTGGCAAAGCTACGGGTGTACGAGCTCGCGAAGGAGCTCGGTCTCACCAACAAGGAGTGCATCGACCTCTGCAACGCGCTGGGTTACGGCGTGAAGAGTCACTCGTCCTCGTTGGACGGTGCCTATGCAGACCAGGTCCGCCGGAAGGCGCAGCGCGAGGGACTGGTCCGGGACCAGCAGCCCGAGGACCAGAAGTCGGCCAAGAAGGCGCCCGAGCCCGAGCCCGCCGCGCCAGAGGCACCGGCCGCCGCGCCCGAGGCACCGGCAGCTGCCCCTGCCGCAGAGCAGCCGGCCGCACCTGCGCCCGCGCCCGCTCCTGAGCCCGCCGAGCCGGCTCCCGCACCGGCCGCTGCCGAGCAGCAGCCCGCCACGAAGAAGGTCATCTCGTCGAAGCCGACGAGCGGCCGTCCGGC